>JAISJS010000289.1 GCA_031261385.1 Treponema sp. | reverse complement strand
TTATGTCGCCTTTTGAAATGAATATGGAAACTGCTGCCAGCGGATTTGAAACGATTGAAAAAGTTTCAGGCGGTGCGGTTTATGATATTATCTTTATGGATCATATGATGCCGAAAATGGACGGTATAGAAACCACAAAACGCTTGCGCGAAGCGGGCTACACGAAACCTATCGTCGCGCTAACCGCAAACGCGATTGCCGGCAATGATAAAATGTTCAAAGAAAACGGTTTTGACGACTTCATTTCAAAGCCGATTGATATCGATCAGATTCAAAGCGTTCTGAACAAATTTGTCCGTGACGCGCACAAATACCTATAGAGAGGCAGTATGAAAAAATATCGTATATTGGTAAAACCTGCGCTGCTTGCCGCAGTCTTCGGCGTTTTCTTTGCCGTGCATCCCCAAAAAGCGGCGGCAGAAGAATTTTTCTACAAATATGAAAACGGCGATACGTACCGGATTCTTTCCACGGTACAGGAAGATGTGTATGTGGACCGGCGTTTGATCCGCCGGGCGGAAATATTAAACCGGATTGCGGTTAAGGTCACCGCCCTTGAAAACGGCGCAGGGCGGCACCAGGCGGTCTTTCAGACTTCAGAACGGACGATTTCTCAGCCAAATACCGGAAGCAGCGCCCGCAGTAATTCCCGCGGCAATACTGCTGCAGAAAAAAGTTTCCGTTGGGATCGCGAATATGAATCGGTGTTTGACCGGGACGTCCTTGGCTATTATACCATCGACCCCAAGTACTATATGCCGGTGGTGCGGAATGTCCCGGTTTTTCCCGGACGGGATTTAAAGCCCGGTGAAAAATGGCGGGCAGAGGGCCACGAGATGCACGATCTCCGGGACAGTTTTGGCATTCCCAATCCGTACCGTATCCCCTTTACCGCCGATTATACGTTTTTGGGACAGCGGGAGTGGAAGGGAAGCCAATATCCCGCCTTTGCCGTTTCCTACCGGATTTTCTTTGAACCGGAAGCCGTTCCCGGACGGATTTGGCCCAGCCGGATTTTGGGGGCTTCCGATCAAACGGTCTATTGGGATACGTCGATGGGGCAGGCGGTGGGCTATGAAGAAAGTTTCAGGATGATTTTTAATTTTTCCGACGGGATGACCGTTGAATACCGGGGAAAAGCCCAGTCGGAGATTCTCGAATCCGAACGTATGGACAAGGAAAAAGTCGCTCAGGATATAAACGATGATATAAAACGGCTCGGGATCGAGGACGCTTCCGCCCGGGTGGTGGATGAGGGGATCGCCATCAGCCTTGAAAATATACAGTTTCAGGCGGATTCCACGGCCCTTGTCCCGGGGGAACGGGCAAAACTTGATAAAGTTGCGGAAATTCTGCTTCGGTACAGGGACCGGGATATACTGGTGGCGGGTCATACCGCTCTGGCAGGCACTGAGGCGGGGCGTCTGGAGCTTTCACAGGGCAGGGCCGCCATGGTGGCGGACTACCTTATCGGAAAGAACGTCAGGACGCCCGACCGTATTGTAGTCCGGGGGTTTGGCGCCGAAAAACCGGTCGCCGATAACAGTACCGAGGCGGGAATGCGGAAAAACCGCCGGGTTGAAATCACCATACTTGAAAATTAGGCCGGAATATGGTACTACTAGCTACCCATGAATTACTCCGATCCGGCAAATCTTGCCGTAATAGCCTGTCCCGGCGGCGAGGTTTTTGCCGACGAGGTAATTGTCCATCTGAAGAAAGGCTATCGCCGGAATATTGAAAAGCTTGCCGCAGAACTGTCCCGGCGCTACAGCATGGAAAGCGCCGAAGTTATTAAGCGCATTAATTTTATCAACGAAATTGTTTCTTTTGCCCCTCACCCGCACGGAAACGGAGAAAAATTTTCCACCCCGCGGTTTAAGGTTCCTGCCCGGTTTACCTGTTTTGCCAATGGGGAAGTAAAGGCCGAGATCCTCGAATCGATACGGGGCAAAGACATTTACATCATTCAGGATGTGGAAAACCATTATCCGGTGAATTTTTGCGGGGATACAAAAAAGGTCCTTTCGGTAAACGATCACCTGATGATGATTTTTGTTACCGTAGATGCGGCGCGGCAGGCGGGCGCCCAGCGGGTGACGGTGGTGCTTCCGATTTTTCCCTACTCACGCCAGCATAAGGCCAAGGGACGCGAAGGGCTTACCGCAAGCCGTATCGGAAAGATGCTTGAAAACCTTGGGGTTAATCACGTCATAACGCTGGACATTCATTCCCGTGACATCGTCAACGCCTTTACCGGAATGCGGCTGGAGAACCTTCACGCAAGTTATCAGATTATCAGAACGCTGTCAAAAATGGCGGGAATTTTAAATGATGATTTTGTCGTGGTTTCGCCGGATACCGGCGCCGTTGACCGGAATAAATTCTTTGCGACCACGCTCAAAAAACCTCTTGCCCTGCTTTACAAGGAACGGGATTATTCGCGGATCAGCAAAGACGCGGCGGACAATAATATTGCGGAAATCAAACTCCTCGGGAATGTGCAGGGCAAGACCGCTTTTATGGCAGACGATATGCTCGGCACCGGCGGAACCCTCCTTAAAGGGATGAAGATACTCAAGGATAACGGCGCTTCCAGGGTAATATGTTCGATTAGCCATCCGCTCTTTTCAGGAGATGCACTCTCCTATTTTGACCAGGCGTATAAGGACGGCCTTTTTTACCGGATCATCGGTACCAATGCCATCTATCAGGAAGAGGTCCTTAAGCGTGAATGGTACATCAGCGTAAATATCACAAGCCTTTTTGCCCAGATTATTTCCCGCCTGCACCAGCATCTTTCCCTCTCCAGCCTCCTTGATAACCGGGAGATAATTAACCGTCTGCTGCAGGATAATCCGCAGATAACCCCAACAGGGGATCAGGGCGGGAGTAATGAAAATAATCCGCCTGCCGGTTGAGAAGAAGAACTAACCGCAAAGTCGAATAAGTAAAAGAAGTAAGGAAATTCCCAACTCCTCATTCATCGTTCTTTCTTCCCTTTTTCGACTTCTTCGACTTTGCGGTTTTTCCTATTCCTTAGTGTTCCTTGGTGTCCTTTGTGGTAAAATTCTTAATGCGTAATTTTTTAGTATAATTTTTAGTTCCTCAGTTTTGCCGTCTAACGTAAAATCCGCTTTGCACCCGTTTGCCTCGGCGGTATAATCCCCCCGGAAACCACAGAGTTCTACGGCACCGTCACTGCCGGTAACAAGACTTTCTTTTGTCCACCATTCATCTTTAATGCGTTTATTTAATTCGTGGTACACCGGCTTGGGACTGTTGTCTTTGCGGAGGAAGCCTGACGGGGCGCCGAGCCATTTTCCGTCAACGGCATCCCAGGTGGTGATTGCCTCCACCGCAGGATGGGCAAAGAGGGTCTCGTACATTTCGACCGCTTCACGGGCCTGCCGTTCTTCACCTTCGGGAGTGCTGGGCCAGGTATCAACTTTCCAGTCGTTAAGGTCTTCAATATAGGCGGGCATTAAATCGCCTGAAATAAGGGTATTCTCGGTAAAATGGATGGGCAGGCCGAAGCGGGAAAAACGCGCCAATACATCCTGTAATTTCTCAAGTCCCCAGTAACCCTGGTGCTGATGTGACTGAATGCCGATAACATCGATGGGGATTCCCGCCTGCAGGCAGCTGTCGATGAGCTTTTCATAATCGGGGCTTGTGTTGAAATCGTTAAGCAGCAATACTGCCCCGCCGTTCGCCTTGCGCGCCGCAGCAAAAACCTCCCGGATAATGCCGACCTGCCCAAGCTCCCTGCAGAGCCGGGTTACCGCATTGTCATATTTATCAAAGATAGGCATAATCACTACTTCGTTGATCACATCCCACTTGTCAATGCTGCCCTTAAAAGCAGTTACTTCCCGCTCAATTCGGGCAAGCTGTTTTTCAAGAATTTCTTTATTGCTGTACTTCATGAGCCAGTCGGCGCAGACGGTATGCCAGCAGAGCGGATGTCCTTTAATAATAATGCCGCGATCGGCATAATATTTTGCGGCGGCATGGGTACGGAGCGCATCAGGTTTTCCTTCTACGTTTTCATAGCGGCCCCAATAGAAGGGAAGGGTAGTGTAATTATTAAAGGTAAAGATTTTATCCAGACGATCTTCCAAAAATTCGCGGCGCTTTTCATTCAGCGGCGTCCCGTCGGGATTCCCCCCTGCAAGTTCAACTGCGTCAAAACCGCCGCAGCCGAACAGAAATTGATGCCGCTTCTGGTTTATTTGTACTTTTTGCCCGGTAAGGGGGCTGCCGTCTGCCTTTAAAAAGTGCAGTGTGACCTTTGATTGACGATGGGAAAAGGATGTAATATTCATAAAAAAAGGATATATCAAAATGTATAAATAGGGAATATATATTTGCATTATGATGAATTTCGTGTAAACTAATACTATGGACTTGCAAGTATTTGCCGCCTGTATGGCAGGGATATGTTCCCATTCTCTGGTCAGCCCCGGCCGCGTTTTAAAATGGACGATTATCGCCAATCCTTCAGCCGGGGGCTTTACCATTAAATCCCGGTGGAAAAAGCATGAGGCAATCCTTGGTGAATATCTTGAGAAAGCCCAGAGTAACCCGCTGCGGAAGGGGAGTTGTCCTTCCCGCACGGTTTTGGAATCCGGCGGAACACTGGCACAATACGGTTTTATTCCGACAAAAGAAGCGGGGCACGGGAGTACGATCACCAAAGCGCTGATAGATGAAGCCGGAGCATACAACCCCGGTAACGGAGCGGACATTTCCGGTGCAGATAAACAGGGAACAAGTCCTTTTTACCTGATTATTACCGCAGGGGGAGACGGCACCAGTCTTGAGGTACTCACTGCCCTGTACCATGCGCCCCCTCCCGTACGGTCAAACTTTGCCGTTCTCCGTCTTCCCATGGGGACCGGGAACGACGGCGCCGATGCGGCGGAACTGGATGGGGCGCTGGAATTTTTAATAAAACCGGTAAAGATAGAATTGGCGTGCGCCCTGTCTCTTTCTGTTGCCGCTTCGGGGAAGGGTCCCTTCCTGGCCTTTAACATTCTTTCCGTGGGTCTTGATGCTTTTGTCACCCACATGACCAATAAAATGAAGGGAAAGCTCCCCGGTGATTCCTATAAATTGTGGGTCGATATTGCCTCGCTGCTGTATGACCGCCTCTACAAAGTAGGACCCATGGAGGTCAGAGCGTTTGATGAAAAAAAACGGGAAGTCATCGCCTTTCACGAAAAAGTGCTGCTCCTTGCGGTAGGCGCCTCCGGACACCGTACCTACGGTTCCCGAAAAAAAATTCTTCCCGATGACCGGAATGTCTGTGCGCTGAAACAGATGCCCCTGCTTCGCAAAGTAGCCCTCAAGGAACTTTTTAACACGGGGGGCCATATCGACAAACCGGAGGCAATTCCCTTTAACGCGCACCGGGTGGAATTCTCAGGGTACAACCCAATCCTTGCCCAGATGGACGGCGAGACGGTCCTTCTGCAGCCGGAGGATTTTCCGGCCGCAATAACATTGACGGATAAGGTGATACCGGTTCTTAAAAAGGTATAACAGGGCAGCCTTAATATTTTGACAGCTCCTACAACCGTTTTAAGAGAGTATTGACCTGCCGCTCAAAAATTTCGCCGTCTGCTTTCGCCTGACGGACAAAAACATTATCTTCAACTTTTCCGGCGATACTTTCCATCTCTGCATCATTCCGGTAGGTGATTTTTCTGAACGGATCGTTAAAATCCTTGGCGCGGCTTTCGTACACCTGCTCCGTCATCCTGCGCCGGGTAACAAGGGCTGCTGCAAGCGCTTGTTTGAAACCAGATGCGGAAAGAGGGCCAAGAACGGCCCATGCGTGTTTGGCTTTATCCAAAGGATATTCGGTAAACCATTGCTCATACCATGAGTGAATTTCATCCCAGGTATTGATATTTTTTTCACGTATACGGGCACGCAGGGCATCGGCGCGGAAAGCGGGAACGATTTGTCCGCCGAAATTGACCCATTCCCTGGTCCGCTCATCAAATGACGCTTTACCCAGTATAACAGAAAAATTTTCAAAGCTCAGATCGGGCTCTGACTCAAAAAAAGCAGCAAGGGTTTTGACTGCATAAAAACGGAGCATCAGACGATATGCTTCTATTGCGACATGGGGCTTTAAGATCACGGTCCCCCTTTTACTGTGTTCAAGCCCCGGTGCGCTTACTTCGTCATCATTTGTATTTCCGGTTTTAGCAGCCATCCATGCTTCAATTTGAGAAATGGCGGTGATGATCTCCTCTGCTGTGTCGGGGGCAAGATACTCTGTTTCTATGTGCTGGACTTTATTTTTCCGCCTGTCCCGGTCCAGCGCCTTAAACGAATTCCGTTCCAGGGCATAAAGATTATACATCCAGAAATAGGCGGGCATCACTTCAAGCCGGTCTTCTTTAATGTTGTTGTTCACGAGAGAAAAGGGGAGGGATATGTTCATTTCATACGGATAATCCCCTTTGGCGATGAGGACAAACGAGGCAAAGCGGCTTGAATGTTTTACGGTAACACTGAGCCCCGGCCAAAAGCCGCGGCCCGCACGGAGTTCCCCGTCGTTAGCGCGGCTGTTGTGGTTACTGCCTATGGTTGCCCCTGCGGCAATGTTGGACATACCCTGAATAAGGCCTGCAATCAAAAAAGAATTGTTGTGGTGCTGTTCATGTACCGGAAAGATCAGGTTGTTGAGGATCTCACAGCAGGAAACCGTTGAATTGTCGCCGAGTACCGAGTGAATAAGCCGCGCGCCGTATTTAAGGTTGCAGTTCCGGCCCATCACAAAGCGCACTGCCTTGGAGCCGTAAAAGGCATGGCAGCCGTATCCGACAATGCCGTTCACCATCTCCACCCCTTCGCCTATCTGGGTGGATTCTTCCTCCGAGGAAAGTATCGAGAGGTTTTTGAGTTTGTTGGCCCCTTTGATATAGGCGCATTCCCCGATGGCGGTATCTTTGATGATGAGGCAGCTTTTAATCACCGAATACGATCCGACCGTCCCGTAACTTCCCCGCCTGCCGCCGTATTGCTCCTGGGTAATCTGCGTAAGCGTATCGGTCAGTTCAGCATCGTCCCGGTAACAGGCCCACAGAAATGCATCGGCGGGAATCATATCCGCAAAGGGCAAAATCGATCTGCCGCCTGCTTCGTTCATCACATCGATCCAGACCCGTACCTCTTCGCGCTCTCCCTCCTTGAGCGCGCCCGATCCGAATTTTGCGTGATTGGTGGTCTGCATTTCGTCGATACGGGAGAGTATGCACGAGTCCCCGATGATGTAATGGGAGATGCACGGGCAGTCCTGGATAGCGGGATCGCTGCCTATGTCGCAGGAGATAATCGTGCTGTTTCTGATGCCTTCCCGTATGCGGAAGTCGTGGTGCTTGAGGAGGGCGTCCCGGAGTATGCCGATGCGGACAAGGCCGTAGAAAGAAGAATTTCTGATGAGCGCGGCTTCAAAGGGATCGGTGACCAAAAAATTGTTCCAGTCGGAACAGTAATTCCCGTTC
>JAISJS010000276.1 GCA_031261385.1 Treponema sp. | reverse complement strand
TGGCCCTTTTCCGCCATGTCCTGAAAGGCTTCTATCATATTCCGGTAGTAACCAAGAATATTCGTTCCCTTTATGGCAACATATTCTCTCAGGTGATTGTTTATTATTTCTTCCTGATGGGCTTTATAAAAATAATATTCTTCTACTAACATAAATACCTCATCTATATTGTAGTAAAATTTCTTTCAAATTTCAATATTATTGATCCCTCACAACGCCCTTTCAATCGCTTCCGCCGCCGCCCTTCCGTCGGCAATGGCACGGACTACAAGACTTGCTCCGTTGCGGGAATCTCCTGCGGCCCACACCTTGGGATTGCTCGTGTGGAAACTTCCCTGCGTGCGGATGTTGCCGCGCTCATCGGTAACAAGCTCCAGATCTTTTACGAGGCCTTCCTGCACGACATGGGTAAAGCCCATGGCAAGGAGCACGAGGTCGGCGCCGATCACAAAATCGGAATTGGGTTTTTCGCTCATCACCCAGCGGCCGTCTTTTTCTGTCCAGTCAACCTTGCAGGCCTGGATAGCATCCACGGCGCCGTTTTTTCCGGTAAAGGATTTTGTGTTGACGGACCAGAGGCGATCCCCGCCTTCAAGGTGGGAGCTTGAAGTTTTTAGGACCTTGGGCCAAAGGGGCCAGGGCTCTCCCGAGGGACGATGTTCGGGGGGTTCGGGCAGCACTTCAATTTGCGTGACCGAGCTTGCGCCCTGGCGGTTGGCGGTACCTACGCAGTCGGAGCCGGTGTCGCCGCCGCCTATGACCACGACACGCTTACCGAATGCGGTAATCGGTTCAAGGCCTGACTCTTCGCCGCCTATGAGACGGTTCTGCATCGAAAGAAAATCCAGCGCCTGCACGATGCCGGAGTTTTCTCTGCCCTGGATTTTGATGTCACGGGGTTCACGGGCGCCGATGGTGAGAAGGACCAAATCAAAAGATGACTCAAGGGTTTTTGGATCAATAAATTGCGTTCCCCCATCGGAACCTTTTGCGCCGAAACCGTAACGGGCCCTGCCGACGCGGGCGCCGGTTTTGAAAACAACGCCTTCGGCTTCCATCAAATTTATGCGGCGGTCAATAAAACTTTTATCAAGTTTAAAATCGGGAATGCCGTAGCGGAGATAGCCGCCAAGTTTTTGGTCGGCCTCGTAAACGGTGACGGTAAAGCCAAAACGGTTTAAATAATAAGCGGCGGAGAGTCCTGCGGGGCCGGCGCCGATGACGGCAACTTTTTTTCCGTTACGGATGCGGGGAGGACGCGGAACCACAACGCCAAGTTCAAACGCTTTTTCGATTACGGAAAGTTCATTCTGCCGTATCGTTACCGGATCGTCATTTGCGCCTAACACACAGGAAGCCTCGCAGAGGGCGGGACATACGCGGCCGGTAAATTCGGGGAAGGGATTGGTGTCCTGCAGTATGGCCCATGCGCCTTCCCAATCGCCGCGGTAAACACGGTCCTGCCATTCGGGCATGACGTTTGCAACGGGGCAGGCCCAATGACAAAACGGCACGCCGCAATCCATGCAGCGGCTGGCCTGTGCGCGGCGCTCGCCTTCGGAAAGACGGATCTCAACTTCACTGTAATCGTTGATCCGCTCTTCAACGGGCCGGTAACCGGAAACCTGGCGCTTTATCTTTAAAAAACCTTTTGGATCACCCATAATATTTCCCCTTACGCCCGCTGCTCTAACTCTTCCCGTTCACGGATGTCATAGAGTTTTTTATCAAGCTCGGCAAGCTTCATTTCCTGCAATGCCCGCTTGTATTCAACCGGCAGCACTTTAACAAACTTCCGCCGGTTTTCTTCCCAGCCTGCCAAAATTTCTTTTGCATACGCAGAGCCGGTCCAGTAAATATGCTTTTCGATGCTGGCCTTTACAAAGGCGTTATCTTCTTCATCTTCTAGGCCCGAAAGTTCTACCATTCCCCTGTTGAGGAAGAATTCAAAATTACCGCCGCTGTTATACACATAGGCGATGCCGCCTGACATACCTGCGGCAAAGTTTCGGCCTACGGTTCCCAACACTACAAGCCTGCCGCCTGTCATATATTCGGCGCAGTGATCCCCGGTTCCCTCGACAACGGCAAGAGCCCCGGAGTTGCGCACGCAGAAACGTTCACCGGCAACGCCTGCGGCAAAAAGTTCACCGGAGGTTGCCCCGTACAGTACCGTGTTTCCTATGATGATGTTTTCGTTGGTTTTGAATGATGAACCTTCAGGCGGCGCAATGACGATACGGCCTCCCGACAATCCCTTCCCAAGGTAATCGTTGGTGTCGCCTGAGACGCGGAACGTGATGCCTTTTGCAAGAAAAGCGCCGAAGCTTTGCCCCGCAGAACCGGTAAAGTCAAGCGTGATAAAATTTTCGGGAAGACCGCGTCCGCCGAAACGCTTGCTCACCTCGTAGGAAAGCATTGTCCCGACAGAGCGGTCGGTATTTTTGATCGGGAAGGTAAAAGCGGTCGGCGTTTTTTTGTCGAGAGACGGCAGACATTTTGCGATAAGCTGCCGGTCAAGGACATCGTGTATCTTGTGGATCTGATCCTGCACGCAATGAATTTCCCTTCCGCCGGGAATATATGAGGGGCCTTCCGCCCGGTACAGAAGCCGCGAAAGATCCACGGCGGCGGCTTTTGGTTTATCGCTTTTCCGCTGAACAAGCAGATCCGCCCTGCCGATAAGTTCATCAAAACGGCGGAAGCCCAAAGAGGCCATTACCTCCCGAACCTCCTCTGCAAGGAACCGGAAGAAGTTGATCAGGTGTTCGCTCTTTCCTTCAAACCGCCTCCGCAGTTCCGGGTCCTGCGTGGCGACACCCATCGGGCAGGTGTTTTCGTGGCACTTCCGCATCATCACGCAGCCCATAACGATAAGGGTTGATGTGCCAAAGCCGATTTCTTCGGCGCCGAGCATTCCGGCGATAACAATATCGCGCCCGGTTTTTATCTGGCCGTCGGTTTGCAGCCGCACCCGCCCGCGGAGCCCATTCGCCACGAGCACCTGATGCGTCTCGGCAAGCCCCAATTCCCAGGGGAGCCCCGCATGACGTATCGAGGACTGGGGGCTTGCACCGGTACCGCCGTCATAGCCCGAAATTAAAATATTGTCCGCATGGGCCTTTGCAACGCCAGCGGCAACGGTTCCGACGCCGGTTTCCGAAACGAGCTTTACGCTGATACGGGCGCCGGGGTTGGCGTTTTTCAAATCGAAGATCAATTCAGCCAAATCTTCTATGGAATAAATATCATGATGAGGCGGCGGACTTATCAGCGTAACGCCCGGTGTCGCATAACGGGTTTTGGCGATCTGCACATCAACCTTGTGGCCGGGAAGCTGACCGCCCTCGCCGGGTTTTGCGCCCTGTGCTATTTTGATCTGCAGCTCTATCGCATTGGCAAGGTATTCGCTGGTCACGCCAAAACGCGCCGACGCAACCTGTTTGATCGCCGAACGCCGCCAGGTTCCGTCGGGTTTTACCTCAAAGCGTTCGGGGTTTTCACCGCCCTCACCTGAATTGGATCTGCCCTTTATCGAGTTCATCGCAACGGCGATACACTCGTGAGCCTCTTTTGAAATCGAACCAAAGGACATCGCCCCGGTGGTAAAACGCTTCATGATCTCATCGATACTTTCAACCTGATCGATGGGGATAGCCGCAGCGGAACTGAAATCAAGCAGGCCCCGGATCACATGGGGATTCTGATTTTGCCTGTTCACCGCCGCAGTAAATTGTTTGAACTTTTTATAATCACCCGTGCGGGCGGCCCACTGCAAAAGGTGGATCGTCTCGGGGTTCCACGCGTGCTGTTCCTCATTTTTCCGCCAGCGGTACTGACCGCCGCCTGAAAGCAGATAATCGGGGGCGGCAAGTTTTTCCGCTGAATTGGTATTCGCAATTTTTGCGTCCGCCTCTTTTGCGTTCCGGTAATGGGCGAGCGCCTCAGTTTCCAGTTCGGGAAAACCTGCCCCCGCAATCCTGCTCACCGTTCCACGGAAACATTTTTCTATCACCGCATCCCCAAGGCCCACCGCCTCAAAGATCTGCGCGCCGCGGTACGACCTAAGGGTACTGGTACCCATCTTTGACATCACCTTGAGCATGGCCTTGGACAGGCCCTTGATATAATTTTTTTGCGCGTGGGCATAATCGCCGACCCTTCCGCCGTCAGGCCCGCGTATTATTGCCGCAATGGCTGCGAGCGCTCCATAGGGCACAATCAAATCCGCGCCGTATCCAAACAGCAGGGCAAAGTGCATTATCTCGCGGGGCTCCGCCGATTCAACAATAATCGACGCCTTCATCCGCAGGCCCTGCCTGATAAGCCCGTGATGTACCGCCCCCGCGGCAAGCAGCGCCGGTATCGCGCAGCGCCCGGCCGCAGGATTCAAACTTGCCTTATCAGAAAGAATTAAAAGTGAAACACCGCCCTCAACCGCTTTAATCGTCTCAGCAACCAAAACATCTATCGCTGTTTCCAACTCAGACTTCCCACTCCCAACTCCTCTCTCCTCCCTCCCCTCTCCACCTTCCACCCTTCTAATTCCAAATGTTGCGTCTAAAAATTTCGGTTTAAATTCATCAGGCTTTAGTTCGATAAGGAGCTTTAATTCCTTCGGCTTTAAGATCGGGGTAAAAACCTTGATACGCCTGCAGTGAGCTTCGGTTTCTTCAAGCAGATTTTTCTGCGGGCCGACAAAACTGGTCAGCGTCATAACCAGATCTTCGCGGATGGAATCTATCGGCGGATTGGTTACCTGGGCAAAAACCTGTTTGAAATATGAATAGACCCGCTGCGGTTTATCGGAAAAAACGGCCAGCGGAGTATCGGTTCCCATCGAGCTGGTCGGCTCCTGGGCCGCCGCCGCCATTGGGATAAGGAGCCGCTCCTGATCCTCACGGGTGTAGCCTGCGGCGCGCTCCATGAAAAGGACCGCCTTATCATCCCGAAAAATGTTTTTTATTTCGGCGGACAGAACGGTAAGGTTAGGCGTTTTTTCATTTTCATCAAAATCCTGATTCAGGGTAATAACATTTTTCTTAACCCATTCGGCATA
>JAISJS010000218.1 GCA_031261385.1 Treponema sp. | reverse complement strand
CCCCACAAATACCCATGCCTAGACACTCTTTCCCTACACGACGCTCTTCCGATCTTACCGAATCGGGGGCTTCCTGGGGAACTGGGCAATTCCTCCCTTGCGGATTTAGGTTCCGTGGGACAAAAAACGGTTTTATTTGTCAAAATTCCTTCGAAATGTAAGAAACAGGCGTTTTGATGTAATAATCTGTCATGTTTTGGAGGTTTTTTTTATTGACCAATACTTTCATCCATGCCATATTTCTTTTGTATTTATAAATCAATGTTTTGATTTGTAGATAAATATTTTATTGGAGGAAGAAATGAAAAAGACGTTTCTTTTATTCGGAATTGGTATTTTGATGATCGGTTTGGTAGTTGGATGCGCCAGCGGGCCAAAGGAGCCTAAGGCGGCAAAGGCCGGGAAGTCAGGGTCCGCACAGGTGGGACCGGATTCAATTTTGCAGAATCCCGCACATCCTGATGGTAAATACGACATTCCCGGTGGTATATCAGTTCAGTTTTTGGGAGAAGACTGGATTCAAAGTGCAGATGGCACCCCTGTATTTGCCGGAAAATTGAGCGGCGTCCCCAATGCCCCTACGGATGTTACCTATGACAAAACGCTTACGCCTGCAGAACAAGAAGACCAAGCGAAAGCCTTTTTTGCTGCCGTTCAGCCGAAGGTCGGGGATCTTTCATTAAAGCCGTCGAGTATCGTTGTCGGTGGAAAAACGTATACCCTTGACGAGGGCAAAGCCCAGATCGCAAAGGCAGAGAAGGCGCCCGAGCTTGGTGGGGCCAGAGAGAAAGCGCTTTTAGCAGCCAAACCGATTTCGGATGCAATCGCTGATGCAGAGAAGCAGAGTTTGGATCTGCATTATGTGATAACGGATAATGCTCCTTATATCACGGTAACAAAAAAATAACTTATATATGTGCCGTAATTACGCACGTTTTACGGCACATATAACCCGATTGAACGGGCAATTTCCCCCGGATTGTCGATTAAATATTGAAAGTTTTGAATAGATAGTAATGTAATAAAAAGGCGTTTTGATGTCATATTTTGTATGGTTTTTCGTTTGACCCTTATACGTAAATTAAATAAAAATCGTAAATACCCGTATTAAGGAGCATTATGAAATGAAAGCAATATTGAAAGGCTCCCAAACGGTCTCACGGCGGTTTGGAACGGGCCTTATAATTACATTGCTTGTCTTGGCGGTAAGTTGTACCGATACCGCAAAACCGGACCCCCTGGAAGAGGCGCGGAAGCGGCTCGCCACTGAGATTGCAGAGCAAGTGGTGGAACAGCTGGTGGCTTCGCAGATCTCCCCCGCACAACCCGCCGCCGCGAACCCCGTAGTTCCTTCAGAGGTGGGTTCATCCGCCTACAAAATCGGCAATACCGGGCCCGGCGGCGGTCTCGTGTTTTCCGCAAACGACGGTACGTACAAGGAGATAACCAGG
Source organism: Treponema sp. (assembly GCA_031261385.1). GTDB lineage: Bacteria > Spirochaetota > Spirochaetia > Treponematales > Breznakiellaceae > JAISJS01. The sequence continues at coordinate 1,110 of JAISJS010000218.1, read as the reverse complement.
CCCGAAAACGCAGTTGTTTACAATGATGCCTCCCGGTCATCCCGGACAAATTCCAAGCCCGAGGGCTGGACGCTTGCTACCATGCCGGACTTGATGGAGGTCTACAATGTCCTGCGCTCAAAGGCCGATTTTGGCGATGGCTGGTACATTTCAAGTTCATACAGAACCTATAGGGGCGGTACAGACTATAGCCGCGACCATGCCTCGCTGTCTTCCGGCCGGTCCGATTATGACCGTGCCAGGGCGATGTTTCCTGACGCTTCGTTTGTCCTTGCGGAGGGCGGTCCCGACAGCTCCCACTTCATACGTTTCACCGACGGCAGGATAATACTCGTTGCGGATGACGAGGGCTTCCATTTTGAGAACCATGATGAAAACGGCGTTTTCACCGGGATAACGTACTTTGATTACAGACTACTTTACGTGCGGGCGTGGAAGGAGTAAACTTAGGTAAACCCCGTGCCCTCTGAGGCGCGGAATTTCAAATAACGAGGAGAAGATGAAATGAAAGGATGTATAAAAAGAGATCTGAGTACGATGAAAAAGGGCGCCCTCTTGATTGGTGTTGCGGCGATCTTTCTTATCGTTTCCTGCGGCACCCCCCCTGCCCCAGCGGCGAAGCCTCCGGCGGAGGCCCCGGCGGAGGCCCCGAGAGCGGCGCCCCCGCCGTCCGCGCCCATCCCTGTGGAAAATCTAATCCTCGATGGGGCCACGTCCTATACGGTAGTCAGGGGAGATACCCTCTCAAAGATCGCCGGTACCTTTTATGGAGAGGAAAACAGTTATTTTTTCCCCATAATAGTGCTGGCTTCCGGCGAAGCGGTTCCGGATCCGGATCTGATATATCCCGGAACAGAGTTGCTCATCCCCAATCTGGATAGAAATCTGGGTAATGTCGGCGCAAAGGGTAAAGTAAGAACCCTTATTGATGACACCGCCGGAGGCTACGAGCAGAAAGCAAAACCCAAAGCTGCCGACAGACTCCGCGAATTAGTCCGCGGCCTGTAGGTAAATTGGAATAAATAACCCCGGTATTCGCAGCGGGGTTATTCCGGCATTGACCACACCGGCGGACCGTGACTCGGTCGGTCCGTTGAACCTCAAGATCTT
>JAISJS010000070.1 GCA_031261385.1 Treponema sp. | reverse complement strand
CTCTGCGCTTCCCTGGGCGCGGACAGCCTGGCCTTCATCTCCGTGGAGGGGCTGCTGGAATCCCTGGACGCCACCGAGGAACAGTCCTACTGCCTGGGCTGCTTTACCGGGGAATACCCTATACCGGTTTCCTGGGAAGAGTAATTAACCACAAGGGGCAGGAGGGCACTGTTGGTACCGAAATCAGTGATGGATTGATACCCTCACTTGAAAATAATCCCATTCGGTAGCAACCGCTCTCGTTCTCCGTCAGAAGGCTTATTGACCAGCCTACTTTGGTAGACCATGGTGGTGGAAGAACCTCCGTCAAGCCCTATGGCATTTATCGCGCCGTTGGCGTACAGAATAGTCTGCATATCCCGGTAGGTCGCACCGATACTCCTCGGTTGTCGTCCATCCACCGTTACCAGTAAGACACTACCGTCCGAAGTTTGCCCTATGGCACTGCGGGGCGCAAAGCCGCCTGAATAGACCGTCAATTCGGTCTTATCGCCGTTCACGATAAGCAGGGGGCCAAACTCAAAGGCCCATCGGTATCCCTGCGCGGCGGTTTCTGTATCCGTAAAGTGTCCCACCACCAGCTTATGTCCGGCGTTAAACCCGCCCATGGTATGCTTTTCCCCGGAATCGCAGCGGTTCATAAAGGCTCCATCCATAACAACTGTACCCCACGCTAGCCCCCTGGTGGTATCGCTGATATAGCCCGAAGCGTTGATACCCCCCAGCCCGCTATGCCTCGCTACCAATTGTTCCAGCAGGAGACCATGCGCATCATCAGAGACCGCAAAAAACAAACGACGGGGATCGGCTATCTTTATCAGACACCCCCTAAAATAATTCCCCTTGAGTTCCACAAATGTAATTGTATCTTTATATGAAAAACCATAATATGCAGTGTTCAATACCGCATCATTGGTGGCCTGTTCAACAAGGGGCGCGTTTTGCTGCAACACCGTTTCAATATACGCTTTTGGGTACAACGCCGTTGCAAGAAACTTATAATGACTTGAATACACGGCGGTATTTATCCAGAGCAGCCGAAAGGGTTCAAAGGGACCGTAGAACAGCAGGGCGAAAACCAAGGCGAATCCTATGAAAGGATATAAAAGCCCCCACCAGCGACGTTTCATCTTCATATTAGCATTGATTAATCATAGTAGTGTATTACGGGTGCGGGATCAATATAAATAAAGGCATAACGATCTATCTTTGTTTTTCTTGAAAGCGATATTGTTCTGAGGTTACGGCAACCGGGAAAGACATAACTCCCAATAGCGATTACACTGACGGGGATAGTAATAGACGTAATATAGTCACAACTGGAAAAGGCACCACTTCGGATGGTGGTTACTGTGTTAGGAATAACATATACAGTACTTTCCATACCCGATGGGTATTGGACAAGCTCGGTTTTGCTTTTGTTAAACAGGATGCCATTGACACTGCTATAATACGTATTCCTATCATCTACTCTTATTTCGGATAATTTATTGCAATAGGCAAAAGCAGAATCCCCAATGGTGATTACACTGCTGGGGATAAATATCACGGTGAGGTTGCGACAACCAAAAAATGCCCCATCCCCGATAGTAGTCACACTGTTAGGAATAATTATAGAAGCAAGACTGATGCAGTCGTCAAAAGCCTTATCCCCAATAATAGTTACCCCATTGGGGATAGTAATAGAGATAAGACTACTGCATTCCAAAAATATCTTCGCTCCCATTTTGGTAACACTGTTGGGGATAGTTATAGAGGTAAGGTGTTCACAACTCGCAAACGCTCCATACCCCAATTCCTGTACCCCCTCTGGTATAACTACTGTAACAACTGGACTGTGCGCAAATGCGTCATCAAGGATTAACCTGACACCTAGATTGGCGGGGATTACCACATTGGTTGATTTGCCGGTATACGAAACCAGTGCCGCGCCCCGTAGCACGAAATCCCCATGCACCGCCAGCGGTTCCGCGCTTTCGGTGGTAAAGTCCGTTACCAGATCGATCCCGTTATCCCGCGTGAAGGCGTTGAAACCTACGCAGAACAGGAGAACTAAAAATGTAAAGTGATGAATCTTTGATTTCATTGCAAACTCCCAGTTTATAAAAAACAATTCTCCGAGAAACCAAAACGCCTCCATCGATCTAGTTTACTGCTTAAACGTGTCCTCTCCACCGTCACCTGCTTCATTGCCGGTTACCGTGCCACCGGTTTTGGTTAAAGTGGCTTTTGGTGACGTAAATACACCACCACCGGTAAAATCAGCTCTATTGCGGGTTATGCTACCATTTTTCATGGTAAGTTTGCCGCCATTCTGATAAACTCCCGCTCCATATGCGGCCTTGTTGCCGGAAATCTCACCCCCTGATAATACCGATTCCGCCGTTTCATGTTGGAGGTACACGCCGCCGCCTTCTTTCTTCGCAGTATTGTTGGTTATGGTACCGCCATAAATAAGTACATTTGCTCCAAATATTCCACCCCCCTGCTCACCTGCCGTATTATTGGTAATCGTACCACCTCTCATTGTCAGACTGCCAGCAACTCCACCGCCACTACGACTTGCCTCATTGCCGGAAATTGTGCTTCCACCGGAGATTATAAAGTTGCCCCATACACCACCGCCAGAGCTTGCCTGATTTCCACTGATTTCCCCGCCAGCCATGGTAAAATTATTCGATATCTCAATATACACACCGCCACCATATTTCGCCCGGTTACCACTGATTTTCCCATTGTTCATGGTAAATTTACCGCTTACATAAACACCACCACCGTCACTCGCTGTCGTATTATCACTAATCTCACCACCATTCATTATAAAGGAACCATCGGCATTGTCATCCGTGAAATAGGCACCGTCAGAGGTTCTTCGTTGTATATGGCCTCTTTGGATATATACACCGCCGCCTGTATTGCCACTAATAGCTCCACCATTCAAAATAAAAACTGCACTTGATTCGACATATACACCGCATCCTCCTTTATTTCCACTGATTGTCCCGCCATCCATTGTAAATGTTCCACCATCGCTGACAAATACACCTGTTGTGCCAGTTACTTTGACACCGTCCCCAAATACTACCTTTGTTCCATTTCCTTTTATGATAATATTGCCGCCCCTTGAAATTTCAATTAATTCAAAACGGATATTACCGGAGACCTCAACAAACCCTTTTTCGTAGTTACCACCGCCGGACAACATCGCCCTTTCCACCCCCGCTGCATCTGCCTTACCGATTATAAGTATTTCAGGGCTATTGTGTGAATTAATAATAAAATTGTCAGCTTCTTCGCTTGCTTTATTCAGCGTGCCAATAACGGTAATCCGTTTTATCATACCATACCCAGCCAGTTCCAGTGCTTTCACCAAGGTTTTGACGGGGGTTTGTTCAGAACGGCCACTGTTATTATCACTGCCATTAGCCTGCACGTAGTACGAACGGGAATCCCCTTGGGCCGGTACTACTGTAGCCTGCCTAAATACATTTTCACCTCCATCTACTGCTATATTACCAGTAACCGCACCCCCATTTTGGACAAACACCCCATTTCCCCTGACATACACCCCACCACCAACCGTCTTCGATCTATTACCATTAATACTGCCATTTTGCAAAACAAATGTTGTGTCAGGTTCATTAAACACCCCTGCACCCCACTCTGCCGTATTGCCGCTAATGCTACCACTTTGCCAAGTAAAAGAAAACCCGGTAGTCCTAGTACTACCAATATATACACCGCCTCCCCATTTGGACTCATTATCGACAATTTCAACTCCATTACTTATAACAGACGCAACACTAGTCTTCATATTCCCATCATTTACCCTCTTGGGATTGATATATATGCCACCGCCATTAGCCGCAGCTTTATTTCCGTTAATTTTGCAACCAGACATTTCCTGGATATAACCGTATATACCCCCTCCCGACTGGCCCGCTGTATTATTGCTTATTTCTCCACCTTTCATGATAAAATTGTTGATGGTTAAAAGATTATCGTATATATCGCCATATGTGACAAATATACCACCGCCATCTTTTGCCGCCTTATTGTCACTAATTTTTCCGCCTGTCATTGTAAAATTCCCATGGCTGTCTGAATCACGCAAACGCCCAACAGATACACCGCCCCCCTTATCAGCGATATTTCCGCTGATTTCACCGCCGCTCATAGTAAAGGTCCCTAAAACAAGCACACCGCCACCATTCTCTCTGTTTGTGTTATTGTTAATCTTACCGCCGCTCATCGAAAATGTACCATTCTTATATACAGCTACCCCCCCGCCTGGTTCTACACCAATCCCACCAAAATCATAATTATCACTACCAAGTGTATTACCACTGATTTCGCCACCAGTCATTGTAAAGACTCCACCACTTCTTACACTTATCCCAAGAGATCTATTGTCGTAGATTTTACCACCGCTCATGGTAAAGCTTCCGCTGACCCATACGGCGGCATTTGAATGATGATTGTTTCTTATTTCCCCTCCCTCCATTGTAAAGGAAGCACCTTTGTTAATCACCACTGTTTTTGCCACTATATGATCGTAAGAATTATCACTAATGACTCCGCCTATCATCCTTAAGGTACCAAAATTAACTAACACAGCACTGGCAGTATTACTATCGACAGTATTACCGCTTATCTTTGTACCGATCCCAAGTATTACCTCTCCACCCGCAATTTCCATGCCACCATTCCTTGGAAAATCGCGGCCATCCTGAAGTTGCCCTTTATTTCCTACAATCTCAATATTTTCAAATCTGACTTTTGAATTCCCTCCAACTATAACAACGCCTGGATAATCTCTCCGAGTCGGGCTGGGTGCAGCTAAGACCGCCCGTTCCAAGGAAGACGCATTCGCTTTGCCGGTTATCAAGATTTCTTCCTTCCCCGAATCTTGAATAATAAAAATATATTTAACATTTGGCTCACCACCCCCAATAAAATTTGACAGCTTAAGCCCTTCGCTAGTCGCATCCAGCTGGCCGATAATCGTGATGGTCTTTATTGTCCCCCGGCTGGCTCTTTCTACTGCCCTGGCCAATGTTTTTAGCGGTGCTGTTTCTGAACGGCCATCATTTCCATCATTCCCGCTTGCTCTTACATAATACGAGCGGACTTCCTCTTGCGCTAAAAGACTGCCACATACGCCACCACACAGGGCAAGCGCAAGCATCACCTTAAAAAAATGTTTCATACTGTTCAAAGCCTCCTTTATATCTTCAAAAAAGACAACACCTTATAAATTCCAATTAGGTTAATTTTTCCACCTGAAAAGGAATTTGTAGCCTCAAGGCTATCGCTCTCACCTACTTCCAAACACACCGTCTAATTGCCGTTTTCATTGCATACTCCTCTTTGCTTATTTTCCAAATGGCTGGGTTTGCGATACAAATTAGCATCGCCTTCTATTTCCACTGTTTCGTATTCATAATTGATATATGCATACCGTATTGGAATGTACGGCTTATGCTTGTAAGCACTCACCCGTAAATGATTAAAACAGCTATCCGATTTATCACAGCAACCTCCGATTATTACGCTGGTTACATCCCCAATCTGTAACATATCCGGGTTTTCATCATTCTTAATGAACCGATATTCCTGTTCATAGGTCCAGCGTAGTAATTTGGTACTTAAAATTGCGATGGCTTTTTCATCGTCACTTCTAAGTAGGTCCAGCTCCGCACGAGATTTTAGTTTTTTTATATAATCAATCGATCCAGATAGAAAGTTGCCATTTTTGAATAGGCGTTCTTTCCATTCATCAAATTCTGAGGGATTCACCCTGGTATCTCCCACTTCAATCTCCAGACAAATTACGGGAACCTTTTCCATATAGCGGGACCATAAATCAAAGCTTTCTTTATCTGTTGTCGTTGAACATACTTTATAATGTTGTTTGGCCTCTTTTAGCCTCTCAAGTTCGTTGATATAATCCGGGTTCGTTATTGTAGATGAAGATAAATATTTGCCTTCTTTTTTGTCATCAAATTGATGCCAGTCGGCAAAATAGAGCTTTCCATCCAGATAGTTCTGCATATGTTTATAAAATTTTTCGCCGTATAAATACTTGTAAACCTTCATCATGTACCTCTCTTAAAAGTCGTTTTCCTTATTCAGCCAACGGCCAGTTATTATCAAATTATGCCAAGCACCATGGGCACTTCCTGCCCATGGGCTGCTACGGCATGTACCATAGAAATCAGCAGTAAAAAGAAATAGCGTTTTTACCCATGAAAATCCTCCCCTCCGGCCTTTTCCTTTTCCCGCTGCCTCTCCGCGCCGGATTTTTGGCAATCTATCACCGCCTTTTCTATATAGCCCCGTACATAGGCTTTTTCCGTCTCGGACAGGAGCTTGATCTTTTCCGCAAAGGGCAGCTTTTTCAGGCTCATTGCCAAGTCTGTCTTTTCCACCTGTCAGCCCCCTTTTCCGTCCATAATTCCTAAAAAGCTACATTGTATTATAATTTACTTAGAGATAAGTATATATTTATGAGTGATATTTGTCAATAGAATAACCTGGTGAAGTTTAATTGACCTAGTAATAAAATACGGGTATTATATAACCAGAAAATACGATATGCTAAATGAGCGGTTAAAAGCCCTTATTTCCAATTTGGGTATGAAAGATAAAGATTTTGCACAAAAACTCGGGTTCTCGCAGCCCTATATATCCATGATATTAACGGGGAAAAAGACCACCCCCAGCACCCGTTTTTTCGATGCCCTTTCCCGGGTTTTCTATGTCAACATAGAGTGGCTCCGCACCGGGGAGGGGGAAATGTTTGTGGTCCCCGACCTTAACCTGTCGCCCGCGGACGCTTCCCTTTTGGCGAAATACCGGCTCCTGCCCGCCGGGGAAAGGGCCATTATTGACGAGGTTGTCGATGCCATCCTGCTAAAAAGCATGGCAGACCGGGAAGAGGCGTAAAGCTTAGCGGGGGGTACGGCGGCGAAACGCCCGGAAATGCTGTTACATCTGCCTTGACTTCCCACCGGATATGGTATAAATTTTAAGTGTCGGGCGCACCGTCTTGGACGTTTGCCCCCGGGTCCGCTTTCGGCGTTCCATCGGGGTCCCGCCTTGACTTTCTTGGCCTATAGCACGTAATTAGCGATAAATACCCGTCTTTTGTATGTATCCCCTCTGCAAAGTATATATCGCCGTTTATATTCCCTTTGAAAATTAATACTTTGCTCCCATGGTTTAGTTTAGGGGACAATGTGATCTCTGCGGGGTTATTTATCACATCAACGGAATGAAGGATATCATCAGGCTCAAGATTATGGCTGATTTGCTTTAATGGGAGGCGGGGAAGCGGTGCCGGACCTCGCCCGGAAACCGCTAAGCTTTCGGAATACTGAAAATCGCTAAATCCGAGATTTTTCCAAAAAAAGACAAAATTATCGCGATATTTTTTTCAATTTTGAAAAAATTCTCGGTTTTAGGATTCCATTTTCCGCCTCCATACGACATACTGGCTATATGGCCCTCAAACGAAACGGGTATCCCGACAAAATTCTCAATGCCTTTAAGCAGGTGTCCATTGTGGTGCTTTTGGGGGCACGGCAGGTGGGGAAAACCTCCATAATGGAAGGCTTTAGCCAGGGCAACCGGGTCCTGACCCTTAACGGCCAGGACCCGGAAACCGCCCAGCTCTTCGAGAAACTATCCCAACTGGAAAAATACCTCCAGGTATATCTGGACCCCCAGCTAAAGGGGTATCTTCTGGTGGACGAGTTCCAGTTCATCCCCGGGGTGTCCACCATGCTGAAACTCCTCACGGACAAGCACCGGGACCTGAAAATCCTCTGCTCCGGCAGTTCCTCATTGGATATATTGCAGCAGGTTGAGGAATCCCTGGCAGGCCGGGTACGGACCCTGGAGGTGCTGTCCCTCTCCTTCTCCGAGTACCTTTTTTTCAACGACCCCAAACTTGCCGCGCTCTACGAAACCCTTGATATGGATGCGGGCAGCTCCCCCCTTACCGCTCCTATCGAAGCCCTGTTTTCGGAATACCTGGTTTACGGCGGCCTGCCCAAGGCGGCGCTGGCTGCGGACCGGGAAGAAAAGATCCAGATACTGGATGATATTTATCAGACCTATTTGTTAAAGGATATACGGAATTATATTTCCCAGGGTGATATTGTGGCCTTCAACAAGATGCTGCGGCTCATCTCTGCGCAGATAGGGAATCTGCTCAATGTCAATGAAGTAAGCCTGGCATCCGGCCTGCCCCGGAAGGTCTGCGAGGAGTACCTTTACATCCTGGAGCAAATGGGGATCATCAAATTGCTGGAGCCCTACTTTGTCAACAAGCGCAAGGCCATAGGCAAGATGAAAAAGGTCTATTTCTGCGACCTGGGGCTGCGGAACCTGATCGAAAAAAACTTCAACGACATCGAATACCGTCCCGACCGGGGCGCACTTTTTGAAAACTACGCCATGCTTGAGCTCTGGCGGAACCGGGGGACCGCCGGGGAACTGCAATTCTACCGCACCTCCGACGGCGCGGAGGTGGACTTTATCCTGAACCAGCTTTCAAAAAAGACGGCGGTGGAGTGCAAATTCAGCGCATTAGCCAAGCCCGTGAGCATGGCCGCCTTTAACCATTTCTGCGACAACGAAGCCATTGCGAACCGGTTTATCCTGAACCGCACCCTCAACACCGCCTACCGGGAGGCCAAGTTCCTGCCGGGCTTCCTTGCCGACAGGATATGACGGGGATTGGCGCGTCCACGCAACCAGGCGATCCGTAGCCAAACGGGGCGATTCTTTCTATAATAACGCATCATGGATTACAAGCAGGCGGGGGTGGACATCGAGGAAGGCTACCGGGCGGTGGGGAAGTACCGGGAGATGGCGGCCTCCACCGCGAACAAGGCGGTGCTGAACGGCCTGGGCAGCTTTGCGGGGATGCTTTCCATCGGGGATCTGATTCGCGCCGGCAATGGCATGGAGGAGCCGGTCCTGGTTTCCGGCACCGACGGGGTGGGGACCAAGCTGGACATCGCCTTCCGGCTGAAAAAGTACGACACCGTGGGCATAGACTGCGTGGCCATGTGCGTGAACGACGTGATCTGCCACGGGGCGCGGCCCCTCTTCTTCCTGGACTACCTGGCCTGCGGCAAGCTGGACGCGGACGTGGCGGCGGAGCTGGTCAGGGGCGTGGCTGTGGGCTGCCGGGAAACCGGGAGCGTGCTCCTGGGCGGCGAGACCGCGGAGATGCCCGGCTTCTACGACGAGGGCAAGTACGACATCGCCGGGTTTTCCGTGGGCATCGTGGATAAAAAGGACATTATCGACGGCAGGGACATACGGGTGGGGGATGTCCTGGTGGGGGTCGCCTCCTCGGGGCCCCATTCCAACGGGTTCAGCCTGATCCGCAGGGCACTGCCGGACCTGCGCGAAGACTTTGGCGGCATGCCCCTGGGCTACGCGCTGCTGGAGCCGACCCGGCTCTACGTAAAGCCGGTATTGCGGCTGCTGGAAAGCATGGCGGTTCGGGGCATGGCGCACGTCACCGGCGGGGGCTTCTACGAAAACATCCCTCGGATGTTCCCCTCCCCCGCCGCCTTTGACGCGGTGATACGGAACGGCTCCTGGGCCATACCCCCCATCTTCGCCCGGATCGCGGCCGGCGCGGCGGGCCTGGGCGAAACCGGGGCGGCTGCACAGGAAGCGGGGGCGCGGCTGCTGGAAACCGACGCGGCCTTGCGCAAGCTTATGTTTAACACCTATAATATGGGCGTCGGCTTTGTCCTGGCCCTGGCGCCGGGGGATTGCGGGCCGGCAATAGAGCTTTTGGATGGCCTGGGCTTTCCCGCCTGGGAAATAGGCCGGGTGGCGGCGGGAACGGGAGTAACGCGGTTTGAACGGGGATGACAAAAAAATTCCTCCCTCCCTTCGCCTCCTGGTACGCATAGGCGGCGCGGTTTTCTTTATCCTGGCGGCATGTCTTTTTGGGTACCTAACGGCTACCCGGGGAAATCGTTGAACATCCTTGTCCTGGTTTCCGGGGGCGGCACCAATTTGCAGGCCCTGATTGACGCGGAAAAGGCCGGCCGGCTGGGGCCGGGGCATATCGCCGGGGTCATTTCGGACCGGCCGGGGGCCTATGCCCTGGAACGGGCGCGGGCCGCAAGGATACCCGCCCTGGTCGAGGCGGCGGACAGCTCCCTGGGCGCAAACGCGCGGCGGCGGGAGCTTTCGGACCGGCTCCTCCGGGACGCCCGGGACATGGATGCCGGGCTTATCATCCTGGCGGGTTTTTTATCCGTGCTGGAGGGGGATATCATCGGCGCCTACGCGGGCCGGATCATCAACCTCCACCCCAGCCTGCTGCCCAAACACGGCGGGGCGGGGATGCACGGGGAGCGGGTCCACCG
>JAISJS010000381.1 GCA_031261385.1 Treponema sp. | reverse complement strand
TCAATGCTGAAAACTTCTTCATGCATTTGGTGATCTTCAATATTTTCGGCGCGTACCGGAAGGAACGTCCCCAGACCTACGTGAAGGGTAATAAACGCCGTTTCAATTCCCGCTGCAGTAAGGTTTTCAAGCAGTTCCTGGGTAAAATGAAGCCCCGCCGTCGGGGCGGCAGAGGAACCGGTCACACCGGCATATACGGTTTGGTAGCGCTCGCTGTCATTTTGAGTATCATCACGCTTGATATACGGCGGCAGCGGGATGTGACCATAGCGATCAAGCCAGGCGTCGTCAACGGGCCTTTCAAAACGGATATGCGGGTAATCGCCGCTTGTATCGACAATCTCACCCCGGTTGATTTCATTTCCCGTTGAATCGTTAAAAACATAACGGCTCCCAAGACGGCGCCGCTTTGCTTTTTGGACCATGGTCTGCCATACGCGGCCCTCATCATCGGGCTTATCATGTATCAGTTTCTTGATGAGCAGGAATTCCACATCAGAGCCGGATACTTCGGAGACCGCGTAGAGCCGCGCCTTGCGGACCCGTGAATTGTTAAACACCAGAAGCGGCGCAGCTTCCCGCGTCTCCGGTTTTAATAACGAAGGGAGGTCCTGCACCATACGATGCTCAATGCGGCCGGTAGTACGATCCAGCGCCATAAGCCGGGATTGACCGCGTTTTTCACTTGGAAACTGGGCGATGAGGTTTTCCGGTAAATCAAAATTGAAATCAGAAGTTTTCATATTTAAAATAAGGATCGCTCATCGACATCTATCCTTGGCTTCAGCTTGAGATGCTCGTAGGCCATGCCGGTGACTACCCTGCCGCGGGGGGTACGCTGAATCAATCCGGTTTGAATGAGGAAGGGCTCGTAGTAATCTTCCAGAGTATCCACCGCCTCTCCGACAGAGATTGCCAGGGTTTCGGCGCCCACGGGACCTCCGTTGTACCGCTCTATGATGATCCGCAATATTTCCCGGTCATGCTTTTCAAGACCAAGATGATCGATTTCAAGCTGCCTGAGGCCTTCCTCTACTACTTTGCGGGTGATAAAGCCTGATCCGAGAACTTGCGCATAATCCCGCATACGCCGCAGCAGCCGGTTGACCACGCGGGGAGTCCCCCGGGAAGAAGCGGCAAGCAATGCGGCGGCGGCATCATCCACGGTGATATGGAGTATCCCCGCAGAACGCCGGACTATGGCTTCCATATCCGCCTGTTCGTAAAATGAAAAGCGGCAGGTGATGCCAAAGCGGCTGACAAGGGGACTGGAAACATTTCCCGCCTTGGTGGTGGCCCCCACGAGGGTAAACGGCTGTATCGGAAGCCTGATTGTCCGGGCGCCGGGTCCCTGGCCTATTATCCAGTCAAGCTCGTAATCTTCCATCGCGATATACAGCATTTCCTCAATGGCGGGTTTAAGCCGGTGAATCTCATCAATAAAAAACACCGCATTGGGACTGAGTTTGGTCAGTATTCCCACGAGGTCTTTCGGCTTGTCCAGCGCCGGCGCCGACGTCTGCCTGAATTCCACATCAAGCTCATTGGCTACTACCTGGGCAAGCGTGGTTTTTCCAAGGCCCGGGGGGCCAATCAAAAAAAGATGATCAAGGCTTTCTTTCCGTTCCTTTGCCGCAGTTATAAAAACCGAAAGATTTTTTTTCATTATGGTCTGGCCGAGAAACTCATGCAAATCATGGGGACGGAGGGAGAGCTCGTGATCGTCCTCCGGGCGGGTCACTTCCGGGTGAACTACCCCTTCCGGAACAGGGGTGACGGACTTTTGTTTTCCCATATCATCATACCCCGGTCAGGCGCAGAATCGCCTGCTTGAAGAGCAGATTTTCTTTTTCGGTCCCGGCAAGGCCCGGAGGCAGATTATCCTCTGCATCGGAGAGGGCTTCGGCGGCGGCGCGTTTGTCATAACCCATACCCGCCAGGGCTTCCACAAGGTCGTTATATGGGGTATTTATCGAGACGCTTTCCGAATGGCGGACTATTTTTCCTTTGAGCGTCAGGAGCATCTTCTGTGCGGTTTTCTTGCCCAGGCCGGGCACCGCCTCAAGCCGGCCAATGTCATCGGTTTCAAGGGCACGTTCCAGATCCTCCTGCCCTATGCCGCCCATTATTTTAATCGCCCCCTTGGGGCCTATTCCTTCAACTTTGAGCAATTCCAGAAAGGTGTTGCGGCGGGTATCATCAAAAAAACCGAAAAGCCGCATCTGGTCTTCCCGGTGATACAGCCAGGTAAAAACCCGCCCTTCCCCGCCCCTTGGGGGAAAACGGCCCATGTCGGTGGCAGGGACGACAATATCCCACTCGACGCCGCCGGTATTAATCCGCAGCGTATCTTCAAGTTTTTCGGTGATGGTTCCGCTCAGACTGTTGAACATGGTTTTCAGTTTACTGTAAAAAAAACAAAAAAGCAGCTTTTTTTTGAATTTTTCGCTTGACTTTTTTAGTAATTAAAAGTATAGTCTGACTAGACAGACTAGATGAGAAGATAAATTTTTTTAAGGAAAGGAACATGAATACAAAGGTAAATTCTGTCTGGCAATTACAGGAGGCAAAGGCTATGTTCAGCCAGGTAATCAAATCGGCGGCCCGCTGTCCGCAGATCATCACCGTCCGCGGGGAAAATGCGGCGGTGGTCCTTTCCATGGAGGCATACCGGAAAATGACCAAACCCAAAATGACAACCTGCGAATTTTTCCGCAATTCGCCGCTCGCTGACGTGGAACTTGAAACAATGTTCGATCAGCCGGTTATTTTCCGGGATATCAACCTGTGAAATATCTGCTTCATACCAATGTCATATCGGAAATACGTAAACCGGATTGCAACCCCGCAGTAACGGCATTTATCGACGGTATTCCCCGCGAAGACCTTTTTCTCTGTACGATGTCCATTGGGGAGATTGCGTACGGGACGGAACGGCTTGCGGAAGGCAAAAAGAAGAAGGAGCTTTCCCACTGGCTTAACCGCCAATTACCGGCGGAATTTGAAAACCGGATCATCGATCTGGATACCGGCTGTATGCTGGAATGGGGCAGACTTTGCGCGGGAGCGGGGCGAACCCTGCCCTTTAAGGATTCTATCATCGCTGCCGCCGCCCTTGCACACCGTTTGACGATACTGACCCGGAATACCGGCGACTTTGAAGGCATTGAAGGCCTAAAATTCTATAATCCCTGGAGCTGAAGAATTAACCACTAACGACACGAACAGTACGAATAGATTCAATACCTTTCATTCGCAAGCGTTGGTTTATAAGATTAGTTCGTGTGGTTCGTATCATTCGTGTGGTTCGTGGTTAAATTTCTTGAAAAGAGTGAGCGCTGCAAATCGCCGCTCCCAGGGCATCGGCGGCGTGATCGGGTGAGGGAATTTCAGTCAACCCCAGAATAAGGCGGACCATTTCCTGCATCTGCCGTTTTTCCGCCCTGGTTTCCCCTACGACGGCGCGTTTTATATCGTTTGGGGTAAATTCTGCAATTGGAATACCCTGCTCCGCCAGGGCGACAGAAAGAACGCCGCGCGCCTCCGCTACGGCGATGGCGCTTGAAACGTTTTTACCAAAATACAGGGTTTCGATAGCGGATTCCGCCGGTTTCCATGCTGCAATCACTTCCCGTATTGATTGTAAAATAAAAAAAAGGCGATCTCCGCGTGGGAGTCCCGCCTTTGTTTCAATACAGCCGTGGGCAATATACCGGAATTTACCGTCAGAATACTCAAGCACTCCCCAGCCGGTTGACGCCAGGCCGGGGTCGATGCCAATAATCCGCCGTTTTTTACTCAGCCTCGAATCCTTCCGGAATTGCGATGTTGGAATAGACGTTTTGAACATCGTCATTGTCTTCGAGCTTTTCAACAAGCCTGACTGCTTTGCCGGTTCCGTCATTATCCAGAGAAACCTCCGCATCCGGAATCATGTCGATTTCCGCGCTCAGTGTCTCAAAGTTCTTTTCGGTAAGAATGTTCAGCACGGCCTCAAAATCTTCCGTTGCGGTGGTCACTTCAATGACGCCGTCGGCAAGCGCCACATCTTCCGCTCCGCCATCAAGCGCCGCTTCCATAACCTGATCCTCGGTGTATTTCCCGCCGTCAAGCGTGATAATCCCCTGCCGCTTGAAGAGCCGGGAAACCGATCCGGATTTGGCAAGCTCGGCGCCTGCACGGGTAAGGATATTGCGTACATCCGCCGCGGCGCGATTCCGGTTATCGGTAAGCACCTCGATAAGTATCGCCACTTCACCCAGACGCGCTTCGTAAGTAAGTTCTTCGTAACTGACCCCTTCCAAATCGCCGGTGCCTTTCTTGATGGCATTGGTGATATTGTCCTTGGGCATATTGGAACTGCGCGCCTTTAAAATTGCAGTCCGCAGACGGGGGTTACTTTCTGCGTCTCCGCCGCCCATTCTGGCTGCAATGGTAATTTCCTTGATTAATTTGGTGAAGGTTTGACCGCGTTTGGCGTCGGTGGCGCCCTTTGCGCGTTTAATTTTCGCCCACTTACTGTGGCCTGACATAATAACTCCTTGTATCTAAGGGAGGATAATAGTAATTAAGATATGCTAGCATAGAGTAGAAAATTTAGTCAATACAGAGGATAGCCTCACAGCTGCTCTCAGCACACAAGTACCGGTCATGACAACAGGAGACTGCCCAGCCAGGGCAGCCTCCCGAAACTAAGGTTCTGGAACTAAAATTCCCTAGAACTTGCCTTTGCCGATGGCTTTTTCGATAGAATCTTCAACAAGTTTGGTATACCACTCATAGCTGAAGGGATCTTTGGTCCTGACCACCGGTTTAAGCGATATTTCAAGCTGATCCTTGCAGGCTTCACAAATGTCCCGGTGTTCGAGATGGAAATAATTCCTTCCCGATATCGGATCCTGTATGGTATGTCGGCACACATCGCAGGTTAAGGTCTTCATGTAAAACTCCTTATAAAATCAATATATATAATATAATACCGCATGATAAAAAAAATGTCGAGATATTCGTGATGAATATTCACAAAGGATTCCCGCTATCTTGCAAAATACACAACAAAAGGAAATGATTACCAAATGGACAGGGTATTTACCATAGCTGACCGGCAATTCAGTCAAAAAAAAACGCTCATCATAGCGGAACTGGGGACCTCTCACGGAGCAGATTTGCGGCGGGCCAAAGACATGGCGTGTGCCGCAGCGGAAGCCGGGGCGGATTGCATCAAATTTCAAATAGTGTATGCCGATGAGATTCTCCACCCCAATACCGGCGTTGTGACCCTGCCAGGGGGAAATATACGGCTTTACGACCGTTTCAGGCAGCTTGAAGCGCCGCCCGATTTTTATGCCGAAATGAAAGCCTACGTCGAAAAACAGGGGCTTTTGTTCCTTTGTACCCCTTTCGGCCTCCGGAGCGCCGCCCTGCTGCGCTCCCTGAACCCCGATCTGGTCAAAATCGCCTCTCCCGAGCTGAATTATACCGGTTTACTAAGGGAAATTGGCGCCTGGCGCCTGCCGACACTGCTTTCTTCCGGGGTTTCAAGGCTTGGAGACATCGAAGAAGCGCTTTCTGCACTGGAGAACGGGGATAACGGACCGTCTTTCAGGGAGAATATTTGTCTTTTGCACTGTGTTACCGCCTATCCTGCCCCGGCAGCCGATTATAACCTGCGGGTTTTGCGGAATTTGTCGGGAATTTTCGGGGTTTTAACGGGGGTAAGCGATCACAGCCTGGATCCGTACCTTGTTCCCGCTTTGGCAGTGAGCCAGGGGGCAGTTGCCGTTGAAAAACATTTTTGCCTTTCCCGCGAGGATCCGGGCCTTGATGACCCGATTGCCCTGCCGCCGGAGCTTTTTGCCGGCATGGTCAGGGCAGTGCGCCGCGCCTCAGAAGCAGGCCCTGAAGAAACGGTACGGACTTTTTCCCGGGAACGGGGTGCAGAGACCGTTGAAAAAGTCCTTGGTACGGGCATTAAGGAACTTGCCCCCGCAGAACGGGATAATTACCTGCGGACAAATCGATCAATCCACGCCCTGCGGGATATTAAAGCGGGGGAAATCCTTGCGAATACGGATTTTGCCGTGCTGCGGACGGAAAAAATCCTCCGGCCGGGGCTTGCCCCCTCCTGGGAAAAAGCGCTGCCGGGGCGGAGCGCCCGGAATTTTATTCCCGCCGGAGAAGGGATCCGTTTTGAAGATATATAATTGCGGCCGCCGTCAGGATACAGGGACCCCCGGCACATAAGCGGCGCGGTATATTGTCTTTTTTAACATTTTGTATCAAAATAAAATAGCAATGAAACAAGGATATCAAAATGGCTAATGCACCGACCGGCGCCGCTCAATATTTGGCACGATTCGGCGATCAAAGCATCGCCTGCAGTCAATATGCCCTGACCAAGTTAGGGGTGGATCGCAGTCATTGTTTTCTCAAAATTGAAGATTACGTAATACTCTGCGTCCCCTTTCAATTCGGGTTCAAGCGCAGTCTTTTTCTTGCATCCCTTTCCAAACAGGAACTCACCTTTTTTCAGCGGTATGTCAACGGCATTGTGGGACTTTCCATCGCCTTTAACCCGCCCGGTTCAAAATCGTCTGAACCGATAAAATTTTTTATCCGCTGCAACCTGACCACCATCGGGCCGATGAAGGGCCGGGAAAACGTGGGACTTTTTGTAGTGGATTACAAGTCAGCCCCCGATGATCTTGTAGCCATGCTTGGGGGATTTCTCGAAACACAGGATCGTATAAAAGCCCAGTACGATGATTACGGAAAAACCTCCATCAGGATGACGCCGGATGTTGCAAAGCTGCTTGGGTATAATATGTACGCCACCATCACCGAACCGAGTGCACAGGCAAAACGGATTCAGGTTTTCAGCCTGAGCAGTAAAACCATTGAACACCTTGAAGCGGCAGGAGCGGCCTCCCGTGCGCCGGGAACTTCTGTCGCGTATCAGCTTTTCTTTAAAAAGTACCGGATTTCCGCAGCGGGGACGGTCGTTTCAACGGATATCCTGAGCCAGGGTCTGGTACGCACCGTGTCAAACCTGGCCTTTAGCCCGGAGCTTGTAGAGATAATTGATGACTACTGGTACAACGCCCGGTCAAATCCTTCGTTAAAATTAGCCCAATAAAATGATCTCATATATCGAACCAAAAATACTAAAAGGTTTTCGGGATTTTCTCCCCCCTGCCGAAATAGCCCGCCGTGATCTTATAGAAAAAATTGAGGCCGTCTTCCGCTCGTACGGTTTTGTACCGATAGATACCCCCGCGCTGGAATATGCCCGGATACTATTGGGCAAGGGCGGCGGTGAAACCGAAAAGCAGATATACCGTTTTAATGATAACGGGGACCGGGATGTGGCCCTCCGCTTTGACCTAACTGTTCCCTTTGCCCGTTTTGTCGCCCTGCACCTCGCCGAGATTACCCTGCCCTTCAAGCGTTATCATATCGCCAAGGTATGGCGCGGAGAAAACACCCAGCGGGGCCGTTACCGTGAATTTACCCAATGCGACGTTGATACCGTCGGGAGCGACAGCCCTGCTTCGGATTTTGAAATACTCCTTATGATACGGAATGTCTTTACCGCACTTGGCGTTGATGTAAGTATACGGGTAAATCACCGGGGACTGTTTAACCGTTTTCTTGTTGTGATAGGGACAGAAGAAAAATCGGTTGAAATACTGCGCACCGTGGACAAGCTTTCCAAAATCGGAAAAGATGAAACGCAAAAACTCCTTGAAGAATTAACCGATGCAGAGAACGCCAAAAAAATACTTGCCTTTATTGGCGCAGGAGGAGGCGCCGGTGGTTCCGTTTGCTCGTTTGAACAAACCCTTGCAGCAATGACTTCCCTTTCCGGCGGATCTTCTCCCGAATCGGAACGACTTGCCCTTCTCCGCCGTTTTATGCTCGATACCGGAATTGAAAAATCTTTTGTGCTTGACCCATCCATTACGCGGGGGCTGGATTACTATACCGGTGTGGTATTTGAAACATTTTTAACGGAACTTCCCGATATTGGCTCGGTCTGTTCAGGCGGCCGTTATGACAACCTTGCAGGACTGTACACAAAATCCCGCGGAGAAAACGTCAGCGGAGTAGGTACTTCCATCGGCCTTGACCGGCTTATCGCAGCCCTGGAAAGCCTGGAGAAACTGCCTGCCGTGCAGAACTATGCCAGCACCGCCATTGCCTGCCTCAATGAAGAAAACGGTGGGCTCTATCAGGCGCTGGCAGAAAAGTTTCGTGAGGCAGGCGTCCCCTGCGAAGTGTTTCTTGAACCTTCAAAATCTTCTGACAGTAAGCAATTAGTAAAACAATACGTGCTTGCAGAAAAAAAAGGCATACGCTGGCTTGTCATACCGCCCGAGGATCTAAAGCCGGAGGATCTTGAAAAGTGTCAGTTGACCTTGCGGGATCTTGGCGCACGGCAAAACCGGGAAGGTACCATTTACGAAGCTATAAAGATTATTAAGGGAGAATGAAGATTAGAAAATTCAACAAAAAATGAAGAGAAACCGCAGAGAACACGGAGTAGGCGCAGAGGACGCGGAGAATACCAAATAAACTTCAAATTCTCTTGTCTTCTCCTCTCTGCGTTCTCCGCGTTTGCACGCTTTCGCGTGCACCCCTCTGCGTTCTCTGCGGTTACTCTTCCTGCTTTACACCAGATTCACCAGGTTTCCATTGCTTTCTTGAAAGCTTCTCCTGAAGCTTTAATAATCTTCTCGTCGACGCAATATGCAAAACGCAGCCAGCCGGGTTTACCGAAGCCGGAGCCGGGGACGCCGAGGATCAAATGTTTTTTTAGATGATCCACAAATGCGGAGTCGCCGCCTTCTTCGCCGCTTTTTTTAGCGGGGATTTTGCAGAACAGGTAAAAGGCCCCTTCCGGTTCAGCGTATTCTATCCCCGCCGCTTCAAGAACCTTTTTAAAGCAGTCCCGGCGGCGGGCGTAAATGTCCACGTCAACACGGGCAAAGGCAAGCTCCGCCACGATACGCTGCATCAGCGCCGGAGCGTTGACAAAGCCGAGGATACGGGTGGCGTAGATAAGGCCGTTTATCACATCATCCTTATTGCCGATATCGGGGCTTACCGCGATATAGCCTATGCGCTCACCGGGGAGGGAAAGGCTTTTGGAATACGAATTGACGATGATCGCCTCGCTGTAGGCATTGAGTACCGGCGGCACGTTGATGTTGTTGTAGGCAATTTCCCGGTACGGCTCATCGGAAACAAGGTACGGCAGACGACCGGATTTTTTTCCGTGGTCACGCAAAATATCGCTTAAATTTTTTATCGTTTCTGCGGGATAGATACGGCCCGAGGGATTGTGAGGGGAATTGATAAGCACCGCCGCAGTCCTGGGGGAAAGTTTTGAGGCAATAGCTGCAAGATCAAGGTTAAAATCCGCACACGCGTCAACCTCGACAAGGGCGCCTCCGTGATTTCCCACATACGATCGGTATTCCATAAAATAGGGGCGGGACACTATAACCTCATCTCCCGGATTAAGGATCGTTTTAAAGACTACGTTGAGGCCGCCTGCAGCCCCTGCCGCCATAACGATATGGGAACCGTCGATGCTGACATTCTGTTCCCGGGCGGTTTTTTGCGCTAACGCTTCCCGCACCTCGGGAAAACCTGCGTTGGGCATGTACCCGTGGGAGCCTTTTTTATCTTCCTTTGCCAGCTTGAGAAATACCCGGTGAAAAGCCGGCGGCGGCTCAATATCGGGGTTCCCGATGGAAAAATCAAAAACCTTGCCGGCTCCGTATTGTTTTTTTAAGAGGCTCCCCTCTTCAAACATCCTGCGAATCATCGAAGAAGAAGAAAGCGCATCTTTTATTGTTCCTGCAATGGGCACAGCTACCTCCGGGAAAATTAATTTTACCCCTTCAATATACCCCATAAAGCATGGTACGGTAAACCATGAACAATGCAAAAGATCCGATAATGAGCCTTGAAGATTGCCTTGGCGCGGCAGATGAAACCAGGGCGCTCCGCTGTGGAAAGGGGATATTGCATGATATTCCCGGCATCCTTTCAAAACTGTACCCGGATGTTCCGGTGTTTTTTGCTGCCGATGAAAATACTCAGGCCGCATCAGGCGCAGAAGTCCGTAAAATTATTGCCGATGCGGGGATCCCGATTGCAGGCAGCTGCATTTTTCCCGCGGAACCGCATCTTCACGCCGAATATGCCCACATACAAAAACTTGCCGGAGAATTTTCTGCATTTCCAAAAGGACTTATCCCCATTGCCATAGGTTCCGGCACGATAAACGATCTGGTAAAACGGGCCGCCTTTGAGCGTTCCCTGCCTTATCTCTGTGTTCCCACCGCCGCTTCAGTGGACGGTTTTACCGCGTTTGGCGCCGCCATACTGGTAGACGGTTTCAAGCAAACCCTTGACTGTACCGCCCCCCTTGCCGTTGCCGCCGATACGGACGTCCTTGTAAAGGCCCCCCCGTATCTTTCATCTTCGGGCTTTGGCGATCTTGCAGGAAAAATTACCGCCGGGGCGGACTGGATCATTGCCGCAGAG
>JAISJS010000352.1 GCA_031261385.1 Treponema sp. | reverse complement strand
GGGCCGCAAATGGAAAGAAGCGGTACTGCGTACACCACATTGAATTTTACTTGTTTTTATAGTATATTTTAGTTAATTTAAACTGAGGAGTTTATATGAAAAAGAAAATGGTTATTTTGGCGCTTGTTTGTGCGGTCGCATCGGCAAGTCTCTCTGCAGAAGATTTCAGATTTGGTATTTTTGGCGGCGGTTTCTTTCAGATGGATTTTTCCACAATGAGTCCGCGTAAAGGCGGCGGCGCCTTTGTCAACCTCGACTTTACCTTTGTCGAACTGGGTATCGGCATTGTTGGGGAAAGCGCCGGCTTCAACTTTAAGCCGGAGACTATTTCAGATTGGACAAACGGAAATACTTACACAAATACTGCGGTGGGTTTTGTCAACGGGCTTTCGTCAACCGGCTTGAACCTTAGCCTCAACGGTAAATTGCCTATTACTTTTGGCAATCTTTCACTTTTCCCGCTTCTTGGCTTGCGGTATGATATAATGCTGGATCAAAAAATCTCCGGCGGCAAAAAAATAGGCGAATCCGTATATGATGAAATTGCCGGAATGATAAAGACTGACGGCCTGAAAGCAATAGATTTCAGCAATTTCTTTATTAACCTTGGCGGCGGCCTCGACTTTGCCATCTACAAGCACTTCTTTTTCCGCGAAGAATTTATCTGGGCGTTCAAAATCCCCAATAAGTTTGATATTGCGTATGCAAAATACCAGGGAAAAGACGCAGCAAAAGAATTTTTCAGCTACAGTGAACCGACCATTATGCTTTCCGTAGGATTCAAGCTCTAGTTCCAATTACAGTATGCGCCGTTACAACAGCGCATACTGTAATTTCAGTTGTTGAAAAACAATGAAAATAGTGGGCGAAAACCCGCCGTATGTGCTATCGTAAGGTATGGATCTTGCGCTTTTACAGGAACGGGCCCGAATTTTTCGGGAAATTCGTACTTTTTTTGATGAAAGGGGTTACCTTGAAGCAGATACTCCCCTCTTATCCCCCGACCTTATTCCCGAATCCTGTCTGGAAGTTTTTGAAACTTTTCGGATCTCACCGCCGGAAAGCCGGAACCAAAATACCGAAGCGCTGTACCTGATCCCGTCCCCCGAAATCTGGATGAAAAAACTCATCGCCCGTCACCGTACCAACCTCTATCAAATCTGCAAATGTTTCCGCAACGGAGAGTCCTCCGGCTTTTTACACAGCCCCGAATTCACCATGCTGGAATATTACACAATGGACGCCAATTACCGTGACAGCCTCACCCTCACCGAGCAGCTCTTTTCCCATTTGCTCTCCCCCCTTCACCCTTCTTTATCCCCTCCCTTTGAGCGCATCACGATGGGGGACGCCTTTATCCGCTGGGCAGGTTTTGATCTTTACGAGGCCGCCGAAAATGGAACGCTTGTTACCGAAGCCCGCCGCCTTGGCCTTGACCCGCCGCCGCTGTTGGATACCGCCGCCCTTTACGACCTTATCTTCATTCACGCGGTAGAGCCCAATCTTAAATCCGGAAAACCCGTTGCGCTGATTGACTACCCTGCCTTTGTCCCCTGCCTTGCAAAAAAAAATCCCAACGGCCGTACCGTCGAGCGCTGGGAACTTTACAGTAACGGTATCGAATTGGCAAACTGTTATTCAGAGGAAACAAGCCCGGAGGAAGTACGGCGATTCTTTGAAAGCGAGGCTGCAGAAAAAGAAAAGAGCGCCCTGATAAAGCACCGTGTTGATCATGACTACTGGAAAATTTTCACCGGCTTTCCTTGTTCCGGCGTTGCGTTAGGCGTTGACCGGCTGATTATGCTGTTATGCGGCAGGTCTACTATTGACGGGGTCCTGCCGTTTCCAATGGGCAGCGCCGCCGGTTCATTTTAACACCACTGAATCACCACTGCGATCAAAGCTCATGTGAAATTTCGGAAGATACGAAACGCCGGTTTCGACTTCAAGTTCACCGGAAAACCGGTACCGCACCAGGTTCATGGCAATTACCTCATCCAGAAGAGAACGCTTCATGTTGATAAAATTCATCACCAGAAACAGGTTGGTTTCGGCGGCGCCCTTTGCGGGGATATGCAGTACATTTTTTTCAGTACCGTCGGCCCAGAAGCGCCCTTCTCCGTACAGTTCATACCCAAAGGATGAAAGGTCCACCGGGAACGCATTGGGATTATCAATCCGCAGGCGCACCTTAAAACGGGTATTGACCAGTTCTGCCTGAAGAATGGCGATGGAAGTAATCGTAAACTGCGGCTCACGAATCCGGGGAAATACCGCATCCGCCTGAACCGTGCAGGGAACCGGTTTTTCCGTATCATACCGCCAGGACAAATCCAGCTTGAGCACAGCAATATAATCATCGGAAATATCAGAGGCCCCCGGAAGACTGCCGGAACCGTGAAAGAGCCACAGATCCAGCGCAAGGGCAAAGATGACCTCGGCAGATTCCCCGGCGCCGGCGGTGATCACCGTACCCTCCGCAGGGGTTCCCCCTGTAGCCAGGACAAGGTCCTTTTTGTCCAGATCAACTCCATTCACCATGACAGACCAGTCACGGAGATCGAACGCGGCCGGAACAGTATGGGGATTTTCAACGGTCAAATGATAATAAAGGATGGCCTTATCCAGATTTTCCGCCCCGGCATGATCAAAACTCAGGGAAACAGACGGGACCGGCAGCGGTTCTGCAGGCGGCGCCGACTTACAGGTCAGACAAAAAAACAGGGGGAAAAGGAAAAGCAGCATACGAAACGGTTTCTTCATACTCCCTTCTAATATCGGCTGTTTTTATTGTATAATAAGAAAGGAGTAATTAAATGCCGAAAACAACCATACCGTTGCGAACCGAAGTCAATCCTGCCGATACCTGGGACCTGTCAAAATTATTTGCAAACGATGATGCCTGGAATACCGCCCTTGGCGAATTTGAAAAACTCATCGAAAAAATTCCCGCCTTTCAGGGCACTTTGGGGAAATCTGCGGATAGTTTAGCCTGCTATCTCGATTTTTCACGGGACTTTTATATTTTGGAAGAACGCCTTAATTATTACAGCGATTTACGCCAGACCGAAGATGAAGGGGCAGGAGACGCCCGCACCATGTCGGGCAGATTCCTGATGGCCGCTTCCCGGGCGCAGGCCGGCCTTTCCTGGGAAAATCCTGAAATCCTCGCCATACCCGACGCCGATATGGAAAAATTTCTTGCCCATCCGCGCATGGCCGATTACCGTATCTACCTTA
>JAISJS010000310.1 GCA_031261385.1 Treponema sp. | reverse complement strand
GGCGGAAGTGTTGCGGTAACAATGGTCTGGAAAGAGTTATTTTCCCACAGGGGGCTTATTAATTCCCTGATGGTAAACACGGGATTACTACAGGAACCGCTTTCCTGGTTCGGCAGCTCCGAGCTGGCCGTCTGGCCGCTTATCTTTCTGACGGTCTGGCAATTCGGCGCTTCGATGATTATTTTTGCGGCAGGGTTAAAACAGATCCCGCAAATATACTACGAAGCGGCCACGATAGACGGAGCGGGAGCCTTCAGGCAGTTTTTCAGAATTACCCTTCCCATGATAACACCGATTATTTTCTTCAATCTGATAATGCAGCTTATCGGGGGGTTTATGTCATTTAACTCGGCATACATCATTTCCAATGGTACCGGCGGTCCCAACGATATGACAAACTTTATTGCCCTGTACATTTACAATCAGACCTTCAGCCTGATGAACATGGGGTATGCAAGCGCCATGAGCTGGGTACTGCTGGTAGTGATTGCCTCGGTAACCTTTATCGTGTTTAAGACATCGTCCGCCTGGGTGTTTTATGAATCAAGCGAATACTAAAGGAGGCGGAAAATGACAAAGCAGAGAAAATTGATCTATGCGCTTGTGTATCATGTGGTTGTTATAGGGATTGGGTTTGCCGTTATTTACCCGGTACTCTGGATGGTCATGGGATCATTTAAAAATAATTCCCAGATAATAAATGATGCAAGCAGACTATTGCCTGAATCGTTTAATCTGAATAATTATATTACCGGCTGGAAAGGATTCGGCAGGATTACGTTTACAACGTTTTTTCGCAATTCGATTTTTATTTCTGTCTGTTCAACATTCGGCGTAATGATTTCTTCAGCGCTGGTCGCCTATTCTTTTGCGCGGATCCGTTTTAAAATGCGGAAGATCCTGTTTGCCTGCATGATCTCCACGATGATGCTGCCGGGCCAGGTGGTAATGATACCCCAGTATATCATTTTCCAGAAGCTCGGTTTTGTAAACACCTATGTTCCGCTGATACTGCCGGCCTATTTCGGCAGCGCGTTTTTCATTTTTATGATGATGCAGTTTATCGCAGGGATCCCAAAAGAACTCGACGATGCGGCAACCATAGACGGCTGTTCACGGTATTCAATATTTACGCGGATTATGCTGCCGCTGATTACGCCAGCGCTGATCACCACGGTGATCATTTCTTTCTATCAGTCCTGGGATAATTTTATGGGTCCCCTTATCTATTTGAGCAGACCGGAAAAATATCCTGTGGCGCTGGCGATCAAAATGTTTGCCGATTCATCTTCGGTAACCGATTATGGCGCCATGTTCGCCATGTCTACACTTTCGCTTGTCCCGGTATTTCTTATTTTCCTGTTTTTTAACAGGCATATCATGGAAGGGATAAGTACACAGGGCCTGAAGATGTAGGTCAAAAAATTATGGAGGAAACATGAGTGATAAAAAAAGCTGGGACTACGGAGAGCTTGCGCTCTCGCCGTGCCGCCGCTATTTTGTAAATGGAGAAAAACCGTTTTTCTGGCTCGGCGATACCGCCTGGAGCATCTTTACCAGGCTGAACAAAGAAGACGCCTATATCTATTTGAAGAACCGTGCGGAAAAAGGATACACGGTTATTCAGTGCTGCCTGATCAATCCGCACTATTCGCACGGAGGAAAAAAATCGTTACCCATTGTCGGCGAAAAAGGCGTACTGGATGCGCTGACACCGGAAAATGATGAATACTGGAACCATGTAGATTACATTTTTGATACTGCAGAGCAGTTGGGCCTGTACCTGGCGACGCTTCCTGTTTGGGGCGCTGTGGCCCGCGACGGTCATCTTAATCAGGATAATGTCGGCGCTTACTCCGATTTTCTGCGGGATCGTTACGGCAAAAAGCCCAATATGCTCTGGGTACTCGGCGGGGATATCCGCGGGGATGCAAATTATCAGCTTTGGGATACGTTTGGTAACATCCTGAAACAAAAGACGCCGGAAAAATTAATTGCCTATCATCCCTTCGGCAGGACCTCTTCATCGTACTGGTTTGCCGACAGACCCTGGCTCGACATCAACATGTTCCAAAGCGGACACCGAAGGTACGATCAAAAAAATCTTTACGAGTGGGATGAGGCTGCGGCAAAGGAACCCTGGAACGGCGAAGATAACTGGCGCTATGTTGAACACGACAGGGCCATAACACCGGTGCGTCCTGTGCTTGATGCTGAGCCTTCCTACGAACAGATCCCCCAGGGTCTGCACAATGCAGGCGAGCCGAAATGGCAGGATTACCATATCCGCCGTTATGCCTATTGGTCGGTTTTGGCAGGGGCCGCGGGTCATACCTATGGTCATAACGCCGTGTTCCAGTTCTGGGACGGGGTTTCCATGCCGGGTCTTGCCGTTGGTGAAACCTGGAAAGAAGCGATTCACCATCCCGGCGGAACCCAGATGGCAATTTTAAAAGATCTGATGGAAAGCATTAACTGGCAAAAAGGCGGCCCGTCAAACGCGGTAATGGACAAGGGACAGAAGGAAGGTTACGTCAGCGCGTTTGGAAGCAGCGACGGTATTGTAATATACGATTACCTTGGCCGCTCTTTTATGGTACTTGACAGTGATTTTGGTAACGCCGACGCATATTGGATCAATCCTGAAAACGGTATCCGCAGCTACATCGGTAAAATCATATTAAGCGAAGGGCATTGTTTTACTCCGCCGAAAAAACCAAGCGGTTTTAACGACTGGGTGCTGCTTTTAAAAAAGGTATAATTATGGAAGTGTTTCAGGATAAAAACAGAAGTATAAAAGAAAGGGCCGTTGCTCTTGCCGTCAAAATGAGCCTGGAAGAGAAGATAGCCCAGCTGCAAAATGTTGCGCCGGCTATTCCGCGTCTTGGTTTGGAACAGTACAATTACTGGGGCGAGGCTTCCCACGGCATAACCAATGCCAACCGGGATCATCAAATGGATGTGAGCAGTTTCCCTGCCTGTATCGCTCTGAGCAATACCTGGAACAAAACCTTAATCAGAGACGTTGCCTCTGCAATAGCCGATGAAGTGCGCGCATATCATAACACCGACGGGGATGAACTGCACGCATGGTGCCCTACGATTAACCTTGCCCGCGATCCGCGCTGGGGCAGAAACGATGAAAGTTTCGGCGAGGATCCTTTTTTGGCAGGGAAACTTGCCGCAGCATATATCAGGGGAATTCAGGGTAACGACAGCGCCTACTTAAAAGCGGTCGCCACACCGAAACATTTTGCCATGAACAACAGTGAATGTGATCGTCATGGCGGTTCTTCCTATGCCGACGAAGCAACATTGCGTGAATATTATGCAAAAGTATTTGAATATGCGGTAAAAGACGGAAAGCCGTTTTCGTTAATGACATCGTATAACAGTGTCAACGGCATTCCATCGTCGGCAAATACGTTTCTTCTGCAGCATCTGTTGCGTGAAGAATGGGGCTTTGAAGGTTTTGTCGTTTCCGACTGCGGCGCTGTCGGCGACGCCTATGTAAATCCGTTCAGTGTAAGGTCAGGACATCCCCGTGGACACTTTTATGCGAAATGCATCGAAGAAGCCGCGGCGCTCTGCCTTGGCGCCGGAACAGATATGACAGGCGGCGTTGAATATGAAGCGGGTCTTGGCGGCGCTTTGCAGAGGGGCTTTATTGCAGAGTCTGATATTGATCGCGCCGTTGTCCGTGTACTGGAAACACGCATCGCGCTTGGTATGCTCGATGATGACGGCGGGCCATATCACACAATGGGGAAAGCGGATGTATGTACGCAGCGTTCACTTGAACTTACCCGGCAATCCGCCGCCGAATCTATCGTACTTTTAAAAAATGAAAATAATATTTTACCGTTCGATCTGAAAAAAATAAAAAAACTTGCCGTTATAGGGCCTAATGCCATTTACCGGCAAATGGGCGGTTACAGTTGCGGAGGCGACAGCAGTCAAAGCGGCCTTGTTGATACACTAAGCTATGTAACGCCGCTGGACGGAATAAAGGCGCTTGCCCTGGAAAATGGAATCAGCGTGGAATATACCAAGGGCTGGAATTTAACGATCCGCAAAAACGCATACGCCGCTTCGTTTCTCCCCGGACAGGAAGCCCCTACGGCAATGGCCGCAAAAGAATATTTCGATTCGGTCAAGGCCCTTCTTGCCCACGGCCCGCGGCGTCCTGTATCGGATGCTGAACTTGGGGAAAGCGATGAAACACTCCTGGAAAAAGCGCTGAATATCGCCGGGGGCGCCGATGCGGTGATCATCATTACCGGAACCGATCGGAGTACGGCGCGTGAAGATAACGATCGTAAAACGCTTGTCCTGCCGTATGGACAGGATGAGAAAATACAGGATATCCTCAAAAAGAATCCTAACACTGCGGTGGTGTGTATCTCTCTGGGGCCGGTATGCGGCGGCTTTATCGATAAAGCTCCGGCGCTCGCTGCAGCCTATTTCGGCGGGCAGGAACAGGGAACGGCAATAGCCGGTGTCCTGTTCGGATTGGCTTCCCCTTCGGGCCGTCTTTCCCAGTCATGGTATACCGCGGACAACGATTTGCCGCACATAACGCAGTATACGCTGCGTCCGCAGGAAACGGAAACAGGGAAAGGCCGCACATACCAGTACTATACGGATCGTTTTCAATTTCCGTTCGGGTTTGGATTATCCTATACAAATTTTGAATACGGCGCGCTTACACTTGAGGTTCCCGGAACAAATGCAGAGGGAATAACACCGTTAAACGCGGGCAGCGATATTCATGTTTCGGTTCCCGTAAAAAATACCGGGACAATAGCTTCCCATGAAGTTGTTCAACTGTACCTGTCAAAACAAAATGATGAAGGACTGTACGACAATAAACCTCTACGCCAGTTAAAGGGCTTTGAAAAAATATGGCTTGAACCGGCTGAAGAAAAGACCGTGCATTTTTGCATTCCGCCGGGCGATTACAGTTTCTGGAATGTCCGCCTTGGCCGCTATGTTGCCGAGCCTGGTATCTATACACTGACGGCAGCCAAAAGTTCCGCTGCGGAAGATGTTGTCTCTTCTGTTCAGTTCAAGTTATCCGGGGAATGGCATGCGCCGCTGGAAACAATATCCGTAACGCCGGAAAAATTGCTGTTAAAAACGGGCGAGACATCGGCGCTGCGCGTTACTGCAGTATGCTCTGATACTTCCCGGATAGCTTTGCATGACTGCAATGTCAAGTTTACAAGTTCTGATGAAAAGGTAGCAAAAGTAAACGGAGACGGCATTGTCAGGGCGGAAACTCCCGGCATCGTTACCATCTCCGTTACGGTCTCACTGGAAACCGTAGACATCGGCATTACCCGATCCTGCGCATTGGCGGTAACCGGCTAGGGAGCCGGGTTATCCCTCCAGGAATATTTCGGTTTATAGCCGAGCATCTTTGCTGCCTTTGCATGGGATATTAAGCCTTCGGTACCGGGAATGTTTTTGGCAAGCTCGGCGAGCTGAGGCCAGCGTTTCTTTACCACCTCTACCGTCGGTTCTGTATAGATCGTATCGGTAACAAGGAAGAATGGTTCAAACGGACCGAGCTTGTCCCGGCCCTCTATGGCCTGTCCTATAAAAACTGAAATGTCCCGCGCGTCAACATACTGGTAGGTATTGCCGGTCATGTTTCCTTTGGTTACCTCAAGTTCACCGTCAATGGTTCTGTTAAAGCGGTATGCCATTTTGGAAAACTCGTTGTCATGATAATACACGCCGAGGAACCTCATAGCAACTACCTGCAATCCGTAAGCGCGGGCAAACGCCTTATAGATCTCTTCGCCGAGTACTTTGGAAAGACTGTAGGTATCTTCCGGGAGCAGCGGATGATTTTCGTCCATCGGAAGATATGCGGGCTGGTATGAAACCCCAGAAAGACGGAAACCGTTTCCCAGCGCAAAAAAGCTGGAAGCTGCGATAATATAGTTAACTCCAAGCCGGCGCGCCGCATCGCAGATATAAAACGATCCCATAGTATTAATTTCCATGGCGGCGTCTTCAGGAACCCTCTGTATAAAACGCGCGCCGTCGGTGATCCGCGGATTGGCATACTTTGGTTCAAACGGAGGCATCACTTCGGGATTGAACGGAATTGCCCCAAGGTGGACAATAATATCAGCCTGGGCAAAGAGAATTGCACGCATACAGTCGCCAAGGCTGGTCAAATCGCCCTGTACAAACGGGATTCCCGCTTTACTGTTAGCCGAATCCGGTTTTGCGGGGAACCTGTCGAACGATGCGACATTATAGCCAAGGTCTTTAAGATACGGGCATACATGGTTTCCCAAACTGCCGCTGCCGCCTGTTACCAGAATATTTTTTTTCGCCATTGTTATCCTCTTTCAACATAAATTTATCAAGCTGTTCCAGTATGCGGCTGTTTACACAAACTGTCAAGAAAAATATACTTATGACTTATGGCGCCAGACACCGTTTTGGTTGTATGAAAAAAATTGAACAAGGCCCCTGGCAGGAAAAAGAGCCTTTTGCCTAATAGCATAATCTCAAAAAGTGGACTATAATGCCCCATATGTTTGAAACAGCCACAAATTTGACGAAAACGCGCTCAAAAGACAACAATCTGTTAGCCGAGATTGACGACTTAGATAGCAATCTCAAAGAAAAATATGACTCTGTTCTTTCTATAGATACCTCGCTAAATAGAAAGATAGTAAGTTTTCAAGCAAACAAGACTATACCTTTTTATAGATGGTATAAATATAAAGAAGGGTTTTCTGTCAGCCTTTTGAATCACTATTTTTCTAAATTCGGCATAAAGCCGGGGGAAATTGTTTTAGACCCATTTGCGGGAAGCGGGGCATCTCTTTTTGCCGCAAG
>JAISJS010000296.1 GCA_031261385.1 Treponema sp. | reverse complement strand
GCAGGGGAAAGCGTCAGCGCCGATGAGCTGGAAACTATTATCGAGGGGAATTTCAGAAGGGCGTTCGGAAACGCCGTTAAATAATTTTCTCTCTTTCCATCTGCTGTTTGTTTTTTAATTCCTGAAGGGGAAGGTTCTCAATATATTTATTAAGGGTCTTTTCTTCGCTGCCGGGGAAGGAAATAAATTCCAGGGAAACGGTGCGTCCGGTACGGACCAGGCGGCAGACCGGGGCAAGGATGGTGTCGCCAAGACGGAGGCTGCATTCACGGAGTTCCATATCCAGGGTAATGTCTTTCATCATCGCGGAGTTGGCAGGGGAAAACGAAATGCCCGAGGAGGAAATGGTTTTGACAACGCCGGGGATAATTTTTTTGTCGGCGGGATTTGAAATCAGGAAACCAAGGTGGTTCCAGGAGGCGGCGTGGAAACGGCGGGCTTTGCGTTTTTCATCCACCGGAATAAAACGGCCAAGGATGCTTTGGAGGCGGTCAATCTCCGCAGGATCTTCCAGGGATTCGCTGACAACTCCGCTTACCCCGAGGAAAAAGGCCTTGGACGTTTCCTCCAGGGGAAAACCGTCGCCCTTGAGGAGGATGATGGGGCAGATCTCCTTGGGCCGCTGGCTTCTGACAAACTGTACCAGTATCTTCCAGTGCCGGGGAAAATCTCTGGCGCTGATAATGATTGCTATCGGGTCAACTTCATCGATATTATCCATGGCTTTAAGCACATGGCGGTAGCGGATAAGTTCAAATCCCAGGGGTTTGATATACAGGGTGATGAGTTCGCTTGAGTCGTCAGAGCCAAGTACCAAAAGTAATTTCATTCGGTCCCCAGATTCGCCACAGAATAATTTACTACCATCCAGACATCATCCTTCCGGCGTAAAAAATACGTATACCGCTTCCGCTCAGTATAATTCCCTGTTCTGAATTTTTCCAGTACCGTAACGGTCCCTTCCAGATTGTAGTATTCGGTTTTTTCAACGGTAAATTCCGCAGGGATAGTGGCAATGTCGCCGTCAGTCACCGTGCTCTGAAGTTCCAGGCGGTACTGTTCCAGCATCTTCCGGCGGCCTTCTTCGCCCTCGCTAATCCATCTGCGGGCCCGTACCGCGTCCCGTGCAATCATCGACTCAAGGTCAAGGTACAGAAAAAATTTTTCCCATTGGGATTTCTGCCGGGCGGTGATGAGGTATTCCACGACCTGATCGGGGCTGAGTTTTTCACGGACAAGGATCGCGTTGGTTTCCACATCCATTGCCAGGGGGATTCCGCCGGGGCCCTTTATTGCCGGCGGCTTTAAGTTGAGGCTGAGCCGGTTGGATTCAAGAACGGGAGCGCCGTCTGAAGGGGCAGTACGGTACAGTTCCGGGTATGCGCGGGCCTGCACGGTGAATGAACCGGCCTGCTTGAGGTTCACGAAGTTCCGCAGATCTTCCACAAAGGAGAACGATTCGCCGCTTTCCACGGATATCTCCCGGAAAAAGACCTGCTGGTTTGACGAACGTTTGCGGATCAGGGCGTCGGCGGGCTCCAGAGGCCGGTTGCTCACCGACCGTATGTCAAAATCGATGGAAAAGGCCCGCTCATCGGCCAGCTTAAAACGATAGGTTAGGGGGCTGTTGTTGGCGATGGTCACCTGCACGTAGATGGGGTCGGTCTCGGCAAAATAGATACGCTTGTCAAAATAACGGATGCTGAACGAAACCTTCCCCTCCTCACTTGCGGCATGAAGAAGCGGGGCAAGAACGGTTCCAAAAATGACAAACAGGCAGAAAATTGTTGTTTTTTGCTTCACTTTATACTCCAGGGCAATTAGTCCCGCTCCTTGGAGCCGGGATTTAAAAAAAAACAAACCTACACTATAGTAATCGGTAGATTGTCATGAATACCTTATCGTTTAGTGCATTGCTGAACAAGATCGCCGCCTCCGGGCCGGTTTCGGCTTGTTTTTCCGCCTTTAACGCGGAAAAATTTCCGCTGGAAATCGAAGGGGCCGAGGGCGCTCTTGGGGCGCTGTTGATAGCCTCCCTATATAAGGGACTTGGACAAACGGCCTCCCCGCAGGCGGGGACTTTTTTGGTGGTAGTCCCCTCGGAAACCGATGCGGCGGACCTTGCCCTGGATTTTGCCGCCGCCGGTATCCAGGCCGAAATTTTTCCGTGGTGGGGCGCTGCGCCGTACCGGGAAATGGCCCCGCTTTCGGCGGTTTTCGGGGAACGGACACGGGTTTTGGGGGCTTTGGCAAATAAAATAACTGCGGGGATCATTATTATACCGGAGCGGGCGTTTTTAACTCCTTTGCCGCCGGCGGATTATGTGCGAAGTTTGCTTTTGCCTCTGAATGTAGGCGGGGTTATTAATACGACGGCTTTGGCGGAGACTCTGGTCAGCTATGGGTATACTCGGACGCCGCGGGTGCAGGTTCATGGGGAATTTGCCCTCAGGGGGGAGGTGCTGGATATCCTGATGGGCGGCGACGAATATGCGTACCGCGTTCTTTTTGATTTTGAACGGGTGGAATCGATAAAACGCTTTGACCCGATCAACCAGAGTACCATCGGAAAAGCTGCTGACCTGTTGATCCGGCCTTTACGGGAAGTGGTTTGGACCGACGATCGGATAGACGCTTTGAGTGAAAATCTCGCTGCCTTTCCCGAGTTCCATGATGACGGTAAATCCATTCTGGAAGACCTTATGAGTCGCAGGACGACCGGCGGCGAGGAACTGTTTTTCCCGCTGGCCTTTGAGAAGCCCGCCGCCGTCACCGATTATCTGGGGGATGAGGACGCCGTTATCTTTATCGACCGGGAACGGCTGGAAAATGCACAGGAAATGCTCGAACGGGAATACCGGAGCCAGTATGCCAAAATCGTCCGGGAACGGGAGCAGACAAGGAGCAGGGAGTTTTCGGTTTCCGATATTCCCGCGCCGGAGCGCCTGCTGCTCAATTTTAAGGAACTTGCCCGCGGGCAGAAACGGCAGATCTCCTTCAAGGCGATCAAGGGCGAAGGGATGGCGGGCGCTTGTCATCTGGATATTCCGTGCGATCCTCCCCGGAGTTTTTTTGGCAATATCAATTATCTGAAAGAAGAATTTGCCGCCCTCTTTGCACAGGGCTGGGATATCGTAGTCGCCGCCGAGTCGGAAGTGCAGGCGGGGCGGATTGGGGAATTGCTTGGCGATGTTACCGGGACGGGGAAAGATGAGGGGGCGCTGCAGGTTATTGCGGCTCCCATTTCTGCGGGGTTTTCGCTGCCTGATCTTAAACTTATGGTGGTGCAGGAAAATGAGATCTTCGGGCGGCGGAAGCGGCCTCCCCATTCCCTTAAAACCGTGCGGAGCGCCGCCATTGATACCTTTGTGGAGCTCAACCCCGGCGATTTTGTGGTCCATGTTAATTACGGGATCGGGCTTTTCAAGGGGATAGAACGGGTACGGGCGCTGGGGCATGAACGGGATTATGTAAAGATTGAGTACGCCGATGAAGAAGTGGTCTTTGTGCCGATTGAGCAGGTCAACCTTGTGCAGCGCTACATCGGTAATGAAGGCGGCGCCCCGCATCTGGATAAACTTGGCTCTAAAAGCTGGGAGAACCGCAAGGGCCGGGTAAAAAAATCCGTAGAAGATATTGCCGAAAAACTTATCGAACTGTATTCAAAACGCAAGCAGGCCCAGGGCTACGCTTTTCCCAAAGACACCGAGTGGCAGACCATGTTCGAGGCGAGTTTCCCCTTTGAGGAGACCGAGGATCAGCTCCGCTGTGTCGAAGAAATTAAGGCCGACATGGAAAGCGATCACCCGATGGACCGGCTTGTCTGCGGAGATGTCGGTTACGGTAAAACCGAAGTTGCCGTCCGCGCCTGCTTCAAGGCGATCATGGGCGGGAAACAGGTGGCCTTTCTTGCCCCCACGACAATTTTGGCGGAACAGCACTTTGAAAATTTCGAGGAACGGTTTTCCCGTTTTCCCGTACGGATAGGAATGCTTTCCCGTTTTGTGGAACGGAGCAAAGCAAAAAAGACCCTTGAGGCCCTCAAAAAGGGCGAGGTTGATTTACTCGTGGGCACCCACCGGATCATACAAAAAGATGTTGAATTCCGGAACCTTGGGCTCATGGTCATCGACGAAGAACAGCGGTTTGGGGTTAAGGACAAGGAGCGGCTCAAGGAGCTTAAACACAATGTTGACTGCCTTACGTTAAGCGCTACGCCGATTCCCCGGACCCTCCACATGAGCCTTTTAAAAATTCGGGACATGAGCCTCCTTGCAACGCCGCCGCAGAACCGCCATCCCATTGAAACGGTGATTGCAGAATTCAACGAGGAGCGCCTTGCCCAGGCTATCCGGCAGGAAGTGGAACGGGGCGGGCAGATTTTCTTTCTCCATAACCGGGTGGAAAGCCTCCGCGAAACCCGTATCAAAATTGAGCGCCTGGTGCCGGAGATGCTTGTGGAAACTGCCC
This sequence comes from Treponema sp., assembly GCA_031261385.1. Classification (GTDB taxonomy): domain Bacteria; phylum Spirochaetota; class Spirochaetia; order Treponematales; family Breznakiellaceae; genus JAISJS01. The sequence goes on along the minus strand of JAISJS010000296.1, from coordinate 3,486 downwards.
ACGGTCAAATGGACGCCCGTGAACTGGAAGATGTGATGCACCGTTTTATCCACGGCGGTTTTCACATTCTGGTTTCCACGACGATCATCGAAAACGGCATCGACATACCCAACGTGAATACTATCATCATTGACCGGGCGGATATGTACGGCGTCTCCCAGCTTTACCAGCTCCGGGGACGGGTAGGGCGCAGTGACCGGGTGGCCTATGCGTACCTTTTTTACCCGCGGGACAAGGCCCTTACCGAAGTGGCAATGAAACGGCTCCAGGTTATCTCCGATTTTACCGAACTGGGATCGGGCTTTAAGATCGCCATGAAGGATATGGAAATTCGCGGCGCGGGAAACCTTTTGGGCAGGGAACAGTCCGGGGACATTTTTTCGGTGGGCTTTGACCTTTACCTGCGGCTCCTTGACGAGGCAGTCAAGCGCCTTGAGGACGCCCACTATGAGGCGGAAACCGAAACGCTGCTTGAACTTGAATATACAGGCTTTATCCCCGATACGTATATTGATTCACCGCAGGAAAAAATGGAAGTTTATAAAAAGATCGCCTCCGTTCGCGATAAGGAAGAACTTGAACAGGTGTATGCAGAATTGATCGATCGTTTCGGCCCCCTTCCCGACGAGGCTGCTTCCCTGCTGGCCCTTGCCGATATCCGTATCATTTGCAGGGAAATCGCCGTTTCTTCCCTGCGGGAAAAGGCCGGTATCGTGCGGGTCGAATTCAGCAGGGTGTCAAAGGTCAAGATAGATCGCCTTGTACGCCTGATGCAGGAAAGCCCGGGGAAAATCAAACTCGATCCAAAGTCCCCCAATGTGCTGATGTTTGCCGCCGGCAATATCGGCCTGAAAGAAAAGAGTGAATTTATACGGGAAAAACTTGCCGCTTTAGCGGGCTAATTTACTTTTGGACGCTGTGTCTTTGCAATCCCAATCGTCAACCCCAGACCAATAAAAAAAATCATAATTCCCATAATATCAAACCACAGGGGATGGAGCACCAGCATTGAATAGCTGCGTTCATTGGGGAGTATTTTCACCGGATAAACCATAAAAGAAGCAAGTATATTGTTGTAAAAATGCATAAACATTCCAAGCCATATTGTTCCGTATTGCAAATACAGCCAGCCGTAAAACAGCCCGCTTATCGAGGCGTGAACAAACTGCCAGGGGTTAAGGTGCATCATGCCGAAAAGCAGGGCGCTTGCAATAAGAGCCTTTCGTTTGGAATATACGGCGCTCAGGCGTTTGAGCAGGATTCCGCGAAAAAATATTTCTTCGGTAAAGGCAGGGAAGATCGCCGTGCAGATAATGATCATAAAAATATTGGAGGGATCTTCGCCAAAAATACGGTCCGGTATGGGTATGAGTATCGCCATGATATTGGTTATCTCGGAGTTAATAATTTCAAAGCCGAGAAACATAACAACCAGGGCAAGAAAGATATGCATCGAAACGGGTTTGAACAGAAGTATCCGGGACAGTTCCCCTTTCCCCGACCTTGCAACAATACCGATAACAATGCCAAGAAACGCCATGCTGTAGATAATTTCCGCATTGATATGAAAAAGCATAAGGAGAAGTTCTATAACGAAACGTACGCCCAGGAGCAGAAAGCAGAGAAGGATCGCTTCTTTGATGGTGAACTTTTTTTGATCTTGCATACCGGTTTTAGAAAATGTATCATGGTTATATGATAAAAGCTATAGTATTTGATTTTGGAAATGTGATTTGTTTCCCCCAGAAACCGGAAATACGGGAGGAGATGGCCCGCCTCGCAGGCCTTCCTTTCGAAAAATTCAACGAGCTGGATCATAAACTTCGCTGTGAATACGACCGGGGGGGCTTTGACGGAAAAGGGTATTATAAGTCATTGCTGGCCGAAGCAGGTATTTTTCCCGATGATAAATGTCTTGAAAAAATTACCAAAACCGATCAGGACGGCTGGAAAAATATGAATCCCGGTACGATAAAACTTATGGAAGATATACAGGCAGCCCATATAACGCTCGGGATACTCTCCAATATGCCTTATGACTTTTTGGCCTGGGGAATGGAAAATATCCCCATTTTTGCCCGGGCGGATGCGGCGGTTTTTTCCTGTGATTACCATCTGATAAAACCGGAACCGGCCATCTATGAAGTATTGCGGAAACAGCTTGACTGCCCTTACGGGGACATTGTTTTTTTTGACGACCTTGAGGATAATATAGCAAAGGCTCGGGAACTTGGCATTGAAGGGATCGTCTGGAATGGGCCGGATGCCGCCCGGGAAGAACTTGAAAAGAGGTTTAAAATTGTCCTTGCTTAAAACCATTGCGATCTTTATCCCCGTCGTTCTTGCCATGATACTGCTTACCCCGATAGGGTTCGTGGTTTTCGTATTGAGCTTTTTGGGCCTGCGGAAGCCCATGTCTCATTTTATGTACCGCATTGCCCAGGGCTGGGCATTACTGATGGTAAAATTTACCGGCTGCAAATTAACCGTCTCCGGCAGGGAGAAAATACCGCAAAAAGGCGGGGTGTGCTTTGTCAGCAATCACGGCAGTATTTTTGATATTATCCTGCACCTGGCCTACGACGGGCGGCCTATTGGTTTTATCGCCAAAAAGGAGCTTATCTATATCCCCTTCCTCAATATATGGATCTCCGTTCTGGGGGGGCTTTTTATCGACCGTAAAAATAACCGCCGCGCGATCCGTACCATTAAAAAGGGGATAGCGCGGATAAAGTCCGGCGGCGCGATGATCATTTTCCCCGAAGGCCACCGTTCCCGCGGTCAGGGCCTGCTCCCCTTCCACCCCGGTTCCCTCAAACTTGCTACCCAGGCGGAGGCCCCCATTGTCCCCGTGGCCATCAAGGGCAGTTACGATGTTTTTGAAAAAACCTACCGTCTTCAATCCGTCCCCATAGCGGTGAGTTTTGGCGATCCGATTATCACTTCGGATCTCCCCAAAGAGGACCGCAAACAGATCCTTGCCGATAAAATTTTTGCAAATATTTCGCAAATGCTCGAAAATTAAAAATATCCATAATTTCAACACAATTTGATGGTATAGTTATCACAGCATGAACGAAACAATCCGTATCGGCGGTATGACCTGCGTCAACTGTCAGAACAAGATCGGGAAGACGCTGCAAAGTACCGCGGGCATAGAAAGCGCAGAAGTCAATTATAATGCAGGAACAGCGGTACTGAGCTACGATGCCGCTGTCATTTCCATGCAGGAAATTACTTCCATTATTGAACGCCTCGGTTACCGTGTAATCACCGGAAATGCAGCGGAAAAATCCGGCCTTTCACGTATTTTCGGGCTTTGTGCGGTTATTATTGCCGCCTTTTTGATCATACAGCATTTTGGCCTTACCGGCTTTTTCAATAAATTTCCCCTTGCGGAATCGGGGATGGGCTACGGCATGATCCTCCTTATCGGGATTATCACCAGTGTTCATTGTGTCGCCATGTGCGGCGGGATCAACCTTT
>JAISJS010000269.1 GCA_031261385.1 Treponema sp. | reverse complement strand
CCAAACCATTTTTACCGGTGATCCCTTCACCGAAACTTTTAAGGGCGCCAAGATCCATGGCGGCTTCATTATCTACCTGTTGGGGATTTAATAATTTTACTGCTGCGCCTTCCACGGGCTCACCGGTAGCAAGGCTTGTTACCAGTACCACGGTCTTGTTAAAGCCGTAGCGCACGGTCAGCCCCAAATCGGTCACCTGAATGTTAAGTTCGTTTTTATGGGTATCAATACGGAGCGCGCCGTTCCTGTCTTTCCGGTCCGACAAAAGTTTTAAATCCGCACGGAATGAAACAAAGCCTTTCTTTTGGGAATTTAAATATGGCGACAGATCGATTTCTTCAAAATACCGGTCATTGACTTTTCCCGGAACCATATCGATGCGCCTGCTTCCCGCCGGTAAGGCGCTCCAGGGGTTTTTTGTTGCCGCCAAAACATACGAAGAATCTTCGGCAATGTTTTTATATTCAAAAAGAAAACGCGGCGGAAACTGCGCTTCCAGCATACTCTGCCCGTAATCGAGAAACGAAGCGGAGCCCACCGGCGGCGGCTCATCGGGCACCGTGATGTCGCAGGTATACACCTCGCTTAATTTTCGGCCGTATACATCCTCTATCGAAGTGTCCACAAAAATTTTAAATTTTGCCCCATAGCCGACAGGCAGATTGTAAATCCGCACCGTATCGCCCCAGAATTCGACCGTGTCGTTTCCAATGTTCATTGCAGGCTCGGTACGTATGGAGCGGATAATCGTACTTTCGTTTAACGGATAGGAAAAATCCAGCTCCACGAGGTTACGGTATTTGCTGTATGCGGGGATGCGTCTGAAATCTTCAACGATAAAAGGGCGCGGGGTGCTGAATGAAAACACCCGGTCCGATTCGGTTCCGCGGCTGCCCCCCGCGGATTTTGCTCCTTTTTTAAGAGTGATATTGACTGTCGTGTTAAACTCAACCGAATCGCTTAAAGCAGCAAGAAGTTTTTTATCATTTACCTGGGTCACGGTAAAATTCTTTTTTCCGCCAACGGTTGAACTGATATCCAGATATTGACGGATATCTTCCACACTGACCGGATAGTTAAAGGTCAACCCAATCTGTTTGGCCGCCTCAGGCGGTACATCGCGGTTGGTGAAACGGAACTTTGTCTGCTTTTTAAATTCCTCGCCGGGTTCAACGCTTGTTATACCGAGGGTTTCCGTGTAAAAACTGAACTCCCGCTCACCGCTTATCCTTGTTCCGTAAATTGATGACGCGCCGCCTGCCACGGTGATCGTGTAGATCTGCTGGCTTTGACACGGCTCATCGCCTTCAAAACTTAAAAAACTTGTCCCGTACCAGCGGAAACTCCCCCTGATCGGCGGATTGATACTCACCACCGGCGATGAGGCGGATTGTTCTCCAAGGCTTGCAAGCGGAATCATCGGCTGGGAAAAAATCACATACAGTGAAGGCCGCTGTACCGCAGAAGAATACAGTCCCCGCGGCCCCCAATCGATCACGGTCAAGGGACCTGCAGCGCCGGCGCCTGCAATGGTTCCTGCGTTAGCCGCAATTTGGGCGGCCTGTATAGATGCTATTTTTGCCTTTTCCGCAGCGGGATCAAAATAGACGGTCTTATAGTCGGCAATTTTTCTTAAACCTCCGCCAACTACCGTTCCCCTGCCGCCGCCCTGTGCATTACCTGATAACGCTGCGGCGCTTAGTGTTTCCGCCTCCTGATCAACTTCACCCTTTAAGGGCCGGTAATCCAGGGTAAAAGCAGCTTCGATAGCTGCATCATTTACCAGGGTCAGCCCATTTAACGCATCAGAGTTTCTCAGGGAGTAATCCGTCGTTTGTCGTATACCCTGCGGCCCCATTTTGGAAGTTTTATCCCGGCAGGAACTGAGCGCTAAAACACTTGTTACAATTACTAATCCCATTGCCAGAACAATTAAATCTTTCAGAAACACATTTTTTTTCATAATTGCTCCCATAAAATTCTTAATTTACACAGTTTAACATTATAACAAGGCTGATTACAATAAAAAAAGGGTGTCAGTCACCATAATTTCTTATAATAGTAGTCTTGACCCATCTGCCTCATTTTAGTACACTATTTTTACTAAATTGCTCACATGAACCTTTATATAGACAGGAGAAAATCCCATGAAACGGACTTATCAACCAAGTAAAGTGAAGCGGAACCGCAAATTCGGGTTCCGGGCACGGATGAAGACGAAGGGCGGAAGGCTGGTCCTTAAGCGCCGCAGGGCCAAGGGCCGGACAAAATTGAGTATTTCGGACGAGAAAAAGCCCTATTAGCGGGGAAATGGTCTCCTTTCGGTTCAAATGGAAGGAGCATCTAAAGGGAAGGAACGAAATTCGGGAAGTTTTTAACCGGGGGAGGTGTTTGAGCGGCCCCGGAGCCAAGCTTTTTGTGCTTAAAAACGATTTGCGTAACAACCGAATATGCTTTACCCTGTCCCGAAAGTTTGGGAATGCGGTGGAACGGAACCGGGCCAAGCGCCTTGGCAGAGAGGTGTACCGGCTCACTCGCCCCCGGCTCAAGGATGGATATGACCTTGTTTTGCTGGTGTATCCGCCCGCCATGGATTTTGACGGCAGGATGCGGCAGCTTCAATCCCTGTTTACCAGGGCCGGGTTGTTTAAGGAATAATAATGACGGCGGTACGAAAAATAGCGCTTCTTGTCATTCGTTTCTATCAAAAAGCGATTTCTCCCTACCTTCTTCCCTGCTGTAGGTACTATCCGACCTGTTCCGCCTATGCGTATGAGGCGGTTCTGAAATACGGTGTTTTTCACGGGTCAATTCTGGCGGCGAAGCGGATTCTTCGCTGTCATCCTTTTCATCCGGGTGGTTATGACCCGGTACCCTGAGTTTTAAGGAATTAGAATGGAAAAAAATACCATGTGGGCGGTGATCCTCTCAATTATTGTGATAGTGGGAGTTTTTTTGCTTCAGGGCCCCCGCCAGGCCGCGGTTCAGCCTGCTTCCACGCCTGCCGCAGGTTCCACAGCCGGTTCTGCTGCCGGTACTGCCGGTGTTACCGAGGCTTCGGGCCTTACCCCGGTGCAGACACCCCCGCAGACAAATACAACGCAGGCAAGCGCAACGCCGACAGTAATTGCCCCTGCGGCGGATGATGTGTTTGCCGATGGACCGCTTGCCGAAGAATGGGTCACCATTGATACCGACCTGCTCACCGTGGTGCTTTCAAGCGCCGGTGGAGATGTAGTTTCCTGGAAACTCAAGGAGCACGATGAAGACGGTGATGATCTGGAGATGATCCTTTCCGGTAACAGCGAAGCCCATGCCTTTACCGTTGCTTTTGGCGGCCTCAACGCCCAGCCGGTCACTTCAAATTTTTATGTAAAACGCCTGCCGGATAATCCTTATTCAGTGGAATTTTCCAGGGAGTTTACCCTTCCCGCCGGTTCCGGAAGTAATTCCGAAGGCGGTCGTTTCAAGCTGACCAAGCGGTACGATTTCAGACCCAACGAGTATATGTTTGAGCTGACCGTTTCTCTGGATGGCGGCTACTCGGTTCCGGGCTTTAATTTTCCCGGCGCCGCAGGTACTCCCAACGCCGCTTATACCCTGGCCTTTGGCCCCCAAATCGGACCCAAGTTTGTCAAGCTTGATCAACGGTATGAGTACCGCCAATACATGACGTATACCAACGGTAAGCGGAAGATGATGAAGATCAATGACAATAACCCCGATATTATCAGCACCCATCCTTCCTGGGCGGCAATTACGGGGAAGTACTTTACTTTTATCGCCATTCCGTATCTTCCCCAATATGATTTAAATTTTTCGGCAAAGCCCGAACCGGGCCTGTCTGCCGCCTCCCGGCTTTCCATCATCCGGCCGCCCCTTAACACTGCACGGGCGGATGATACGTACCGTTTTTACCTTGGTCCCAAAAACCAGGATGTGTTGAAAATTTACAACAACGGAAGCAACAGCTTTAATCTGCGGGACACCCAACTGATTGAGACGGCAAATTCCCGGGGCTTTCTTGCCCCGCTGGAAAAGCTTCTTAAATGGCTGCTGCTGCTGTTCTATAAAGTTATTCCCAATTACGGCGTGGCGATCATCTTTCTTACCCTGCTCGTGAAGATCGCGTTTTTTCCGCTGACCAAAAAAGGTTCCGAGGCGACGCTGCGTATGCAGTCAATCTCTCCCAAGATTAAGGAGCTTCAGGACAAGTACAAGGATAATCCGCAAAAGATGAATGCTGAAATGGCGGAGCTTTATAAAAAAGAAGGGTACAATCCGCTGTCGGGATGCCTTCCGATGCTGCTGCAGTTTCCGATCTTTTTTGCAATGTATAATCTTTTTAATAATCATTTTGATCTGCGCGGGGCTATGTTCATCCCCAAATGGATCCCCGACCTTTCGCTTCCAGAATCAATTTTGAACTTTGGAGGCCATGTGATCCCCATTCTTGGGTGGACCGACTTACGGCTTCTGCCGTTTATTTATGTTGGTTCCCAGCTTCTCTACGGAAAGGTAACACAGACGCCGGATCAGCAGGGCAATACCCAAATGAAGATGATGTTATATGCCATGCCGATTGTTTTCTTTTTCGTCTTATACAATGTACCGTCGGGGTTGTTGATCTACTGGATATTCTCCAACGTTTTAACCATGGTACAGCAGGTGGCGATTAACAAATACCTGGCTCCCAAACGGGCTGCACAGTCCGCGGCAAATGCACAAACGAAAACGGCGATCATACCGCCGAAGAAAAAGAAAAAGAAATAGGCGGAATAGCTTATACAAAAAACAAGGAGGGTGTGTAATGATATACGAATTTGAAGGCCGTACCGAGAAAGAAGCCATTGACCGGGCGGCGGAAGAACTTGGTCTTGAAAAAGACGATTTTGATGTGGAGATTCTGGAGACACAGCGCCAGAGTTTATTTAAAAAGGGTTTTGTAAAGATCAAGGTTCATACGGATAAACCGGAAAGTGCGGCAGCGCCCTCCGGCGGACGTAAAGGCCGCGCTCAGGATTCTTCGGAACGTAGTTCCGGTGAACAGGAGCGGGAAAGCGAACAGTTCAGCCAGGCGGTCTTTGGCGATCCGGAAGCAAAAAATGAATTTGAACAGAAGCTGATTGATTTTGTTGCCGGTCTTATTGAACACATGGGCTACAGCGGAAAGGTTTCAGTCCTCTTTCGGGAGGAGCACAAGATCGGCCTTAAAATTGATTCTGAATACTCATCAATTTTGATCGGTAAGAAGGGCAAAAACCTCGACGCGCTGCAGCTTTTGGCGAACATCTACGCAGGCCGCCAGGACCGGGATGACATCCGGGTTATCCTGGACAGCGAAAATTACCGCATACGCCGGGAAGAATCCCTGGTGCGCCTGGCCTACACCGTCGCCGACCGTGTCCGCGAAAACCGCGGCTCCATTCTGCTTGAGCCGATGAACCCCTTTGACCGCCGCCTTATTCACACCACCCTGAACGACATCGCCGATGTGGAAACCAAAAGCGAGGGTGAAGGGCTCTATAAACAGGTGCGCGTGTATTACCGCGGTTTTAAATGATATGAAGCAGCAACTGTGCTGTCAGTTGTCATTTAACCTTTTCTCGTGCCGGTTGTTTTGTATATATGATAAAAATGATGAAAAATAAAATTTTAATAATTGGCGTCCTTACCCTGATGGGGGCGCCTCTTTTTTCTGCCTCTTTGGATGAGCTTGTGGGACCGGATCGGGCCAGAGCCCTTGGAGAGGCAGTTATAACCGAAGTACAGCTTAAAACTCCCAAGCCGGTTTTACTGCCCAACCATGGGGAACTGCAGCGCATTATCGAAGAAACACAAGCCGATTTGGGATCAGGGATATTCGTGGAAAGTCTGCACCGCTATCAAAAGCCCGCCGGGGCGGCGCAGCCTGTTTGGAGCGACGCGGAGCGGACAGAGCTTTATAACCGTGCTCTTGCCTTGAGTACCCTTGCCGGAATTCAGTATTATTCGACGAGCCGCAAGACCATGCGGACCTTTTATGAAACTTCGCAGGTGATTGACGGGCCAAATACAAAGCGCGCTCTTAAAGATCCGGTGTTCGCTGAGCCCCCTGCTTCTCTTACCCTTTATGCCCGGCAAAAAGATATTACCTTTGGCGATAATATTTATCAGTATGACTATCGGGCGGGAGAAGATGCGCTAATCCTTATCCAGCAGAACCTTACTGCAATGACCGCCTTTCTTTTTCCCGCAGTCGGAAAAAATAAACTTCGTTCAGTCATTGCAGTCATTGATGCAGAGGATTCACTTTTAATTTATGTTGCCACCATGGCAAAGACAGCATCGCTCCCCGGCCTTGGGGAGCGTGCAGCACCGCTCTCTGGCCTTGGGGAGCGTATCAGTAATTCTTTTACCAGCCGCACCGAAGCAATCCTCAAGTGGTTCACCGGTCAGGCGGACAAGGCGTTTTAGTTTCCGGCCATACCCTCAGGATAAAGTATCAGCAGGGCAGGTCCACGGGGAAGCAGCCGACGGGCCAGGTTTTGGATGTCTGTCTGTTTGACCTGATCGTAAAGATGCGGACGCTGATCAAGCCGGGAAAGGGGCAGGTTTAACAGCACGGCGGAATTGGCGTAACTGCGGGCAATATAATCGTTTTGCTGAATCGAAGTTTCCCATTCTTTCTTAAGGGCTTCCACTGATTTTTTAAAAGTATCGCCGTCAATGCCGCCCCGGGCTATTCCTTCCAGCATTGCGGTGACGGCGGCGCTGAGTTCCCGGGCCCTGAGAGGATCGCAGACAAAGTAGACATTCATGATAAGTTCTCCGCCGGATGATGCGACGGTAGTGGCAGGAACCGGCAAAACAGGGGCGGTTTCTCTGAGCCTGCCGGGGTTGTAGGGGTAATAAATCTGCCGGCTGCTTTCTCCTTCGGGGATAGGCGAGGCGGAAACTCCCACGGATACCGAATAGACTCCGCCGAGTTTCTCACGGATTTCTTCGGTCATTTTGATATCCAGATATTCGGTGAGCACCGATGCGGCGGCGCTGGCTTCTTCCGAATAGGGGAATGTTTCGTACCAGCCCATAAACACCAGGCTCCGGTTTTCCTTCCCTTTATATACGAGTTTTTCGGTCTTTCCGGGCCGGTCTATTTTCAAGTCTGTCCACGTATTCCACGTTTCTCCTCCGGGGATTGAGGCCAGATAGGTTTCGGTAAAGTTCCGGATTGCCTGCATGTCCAGGCTGCCGGTAAAGATAAAAGTATAGTCTGCGGGGTTAAGGCCCCGGCGGACAAAATCCAGAGCCTGTTCGATATTTGCCTGCGCCAGATCAGAGGGTTCAAGAAGCTTAAAATGAGCGGTATTCCCATAAATAAGCCGGGTAATTTCATCGGAAAATACCCGGTCGGGGTTTTCGTTTCGCTGGGCCAGGCTGGTACGGTATTGATCCATCAGAGCCTCAACGGCGTCCGGATCGATACGGGGCTGGGTAAAGCAGAGGTAAAGTACTTCAAAAAAAGTTTTAAGATCCCCGGAGGTGGCGGCGCCGCGGAATCCCCGCAGGAAATTTGATGTCCAGAAGTAAAGATTGATTTGCTTATCCGCCAGAATTCTGTTGATCTCCGGTTTTGTGTAGCGCCCGAGTCCGGAAACGTCGATCATTTCCGCCGCAAGGTTTGCGGAAATATGTTCCTCGTTTGCGGCGCCGGTTGTTCCCCCGCGGGCCATCGCCTGCAAAACAATTTCGTTGTTGCGGTTTTTTGTTTTTTTGAGGATCACCTTTGCGCCGTTGCTGAGTTCCCAAAAGACCGCGCCGGTTTTACTGTCGGTTGACTCGGAAAGAATTTCCCCCGGCTCCGGTATGTAATCAAGCAGTTCATTCCCAACGTTCGCTGCCGCAGGGCGGGGTATTTTGATGCGGGCGCTTTCTTTTAGTATTTGCTGAATCTGCCCGGCTGACGGCAGACTGTCTTTTTCCGCCTCCGGCGCAGTGATAAAAACCCGTATATCGCCCGGCTTAAAATAATTTTTTGCCGCGGCAGCGATCTCAGCGGCGCCTATGCCCGGAAGCAGTTTTTTTACCGTCTCCAGTTCCCACTCGATATCGGCAAGGTTTCCGCCTTCAAAAAAATAATTAGTCAGGTACATTACATAACGCGCCGACTCCTGGCGGTCTTTTTCGGAGGCCATGCGCTCATAATCGGAAATGAGGGAACCCTTGGCAATGCTGATTTCCCCCTCGGTAAAACCGTAACGGGTAAGCGCTTCTTTTTCCCGGAGCAGTTCACGCAGGCAGGATTCGGCGCCGCCTGTTTTTGCTTCTGCAATCAGGGCATAATAACGGGAGGATTTTCCAAACGGAACGCTCCCCGAAGCCGCATAGATATACGGGGTTTCCGGTTTTGCCGCCGCATCATCAAAACGGAGACTCAGCATTCGATCAATCAAAATATCGATAATCTCCCCGCGAAAGTACGAAAGGTCACCGCGGATCGCTTCCGGGGCGCGTTTGTAATAAATATTAACCTGGGTGGAACTGAGTTCCGGATCGGTAACGAGCAGGGTCTGAAAGCTGCCTTTTTTGGGCGGCGGCAGATCGTACTCGGGCCGGTGAAAAGAAGAAAGACTTTTTACTGCTTCAGGGCCGCCTTTTATATCGCTGTCAGCGTGATAAAAGTAATCTTCCAGTGATACCTCCAGGGCGGCGCTGTCAAAATCACCAACGATGATAAGGGCCATGTTTTCCGGCCGGTACCAGGTCTTGTAAAAACCCTCGAGCCGGGAGGCGGGGGCATTTTGAATTATTTCCGGAAGGCCGATAGGAAAACGGTCTGCATACGGAGAACCCTGAAAGAGTAAGGGCAGGGTAGCCCGCCGGGCGCGTTCCCTTGCACCAAGCCGGGCGCGGTATTCTTCCATAATGACCAGCCGTTCATCATCAACATCTTTCTCATCGAACGTAACGGCGTGGGTCCAGTCGTCGAGTATCTCCAGGGCCTTGCCGGGAATGCTGCGTGTCCCGGTTTCTACCGGAACCTCGATCCCGTAAACCGTATTATCGTAGGTAGTGTAGGCGTTTACGTCCGCGCCAAAACGCATACCCAGTGACCGGAGGTAATCTATCAGTTCCGATTCGGGAAAACGGGCCGTCCCGTTAAATGCCATGTGCTCGACAAAATGGGCCAATCCCTGCTCATCATCGGCTTCCAGCACCGAACCGGCATTCACCGCCAGGGTCAGGTAGGCCCTGTTTTCGGGCTTTGCATTTTCCAAAAGGTAGTAGGTAAGGCCGTTTGGAAGCGTACCGGTGCGGCATTTTTCAAGAAAAGGAACTGGATCGGAAGGCTGTCCGGGGCCGCCGGCTTTGGGCAGCCCTGTGCAGGCGGCGAAACCCCCTGTAAGGAGCGCTAAAAGAAGGAAAAAGGATAAAATTCCTGTAAAAACTCTGATTTTTGCCGAATAATTTCGATATTTTTGTTGATTCATGTTTTTAACTATAACAAAAATTCCCAAAAGGTGGTATATTGCTTTAGCAATTTTGCTTTAGGTAGTATACTAATATAACTAAAGTTGTGTTATACTACTTGTAAGGATGGTGTGATATGAGGTTACTTACCAGATCTGATTTTGATGGGTTGGCCTGTGGAGCGCTTCTGGTATATCTGGGGCTTATTGACGATTGGAAATTCGTTCACCCCAAGGATATTCAGGACGGTCTTGTCGAAGCGACTGATAACGATATTTTAGCCAATATCCCCTATATACCGGGCTGCAAGCTCTGGTTCGATCATCATTCCAGTGAAACCGAACGGCTGGGTACCGGCGCCTATTTTGAGGGCGTTTCCAAGATAGCCCCAAGCTGCGCACGGGTCGTGTACGAGTACTACGGCGGCGATGAAAAACTGGGCCGTTTTGCCGAGATGATCCGTTATGTTGATAAGGTTGATTCAGGCAACCTCAACTCCGATGAAATACTCAATCCCCGCGGCTGGGTACTCCTTGGCTTTTTGATGGACCCCCGCACAGGGCTTGGCCGCTTTAGAAACTTTACCATCAGCAACTACGATCTTATGAAGATGCTTGCCAGGGCCTGTTCCGAAAAGGATATCGAAGAAATTATGGCGCTGTCCGACGTAAAGGAACGGCTCGAAGTCTATTTTGAGCAAAATACCCTGTTCCGTGAGATGGTCACCAAATATTCAAAAATCGACAAGAATGTACTTATTGTGGATCTGAGGGGCGTGGAGATCATTTACGCGGGCAACCGTTTTCTTATTTACACACTTTATCCGGATCAGAATATTTCTGTGTGGATAGTGGACGGCAGAAACAAGGCCAACGCAGCGATCACCGTGGGATACAGTATTATCAACCGTACTGCCACTGTGGATGTCGGCAGTCTGCTCCTCAAACACGGCGGCGGCGGGCATCACCAGGTGGGTACCTGCCAGGTTCCCTATGACGATGCGGACCGTATTATTGCCGAAATTGTGGAGAAGCTGAAATAGCAGACGGAGTTCTAAACGCCTGTATTTTTAATCCACTTGGTAAGGACCGCTTCAAGATGGTCTGATTCGATGGGCTTGGAAATGAAGTCGCTGAAACCGTTTTCCAGAAACATATCCTTGTTCCCCACGAGCGCGTTTGCGGTCAGTGCAACGATGGGAACCGTTTTGGCATAATCACTTCCGATTTTGTTTCTGATAATCCTTGTCGCCTCAATACCGTCCATTTCCGGCATCATGTGATCCATCATAATCATATCGTAGCGGGTTTGTTCAGAACGTACGAGGCGAATGGCTTCCTTCCCGCTCAACACGCAATCAACCTGTATGCCGTAATATTCCATCAGTCCCGCCGCAACATCAAGGTTAATCTCCACATCATCCACCACAAGGATTTTGGCGCCGGAAAACCGGATATGTTCTGGTTGTTGAACCTGGACTTTTTCGCTTTCATACCGGTGATACAGTTCCAGATTTTTTGCGGTTTCGCTTCCAATCGGCGTTGGATCTGATACAAGCTGCGGAATCCTGGCGGCAAATTCACTGCCGGCGCCATACTCGCTTGTTATCCTGATAGTGCCGCCCATCATATCAATAAGCCGCTTGGTTATGGAGAGCCCAAGTCCGGTACCTTCTATTTTACGGTTCGCCTTGGTATCAAGCTGGCTGTATTCGGTGAAAATTTTATTTATATCCTCAGCGCGTATGCCAATGCCGGTATCGCTGACAGAGAATATTATCCAGGCCGATGCTCCATCCCGTTCGCATGTTATCTTTAAACGCACGCAGCCTTTCTGGGTATACTTTATGGCATTGGACAGAAGGTTGTTCATTATCTGCTTGACCCGCAGTTCATCGCCGTGTAATTTTACCGGCAGCGATTTGTCGACGGAAAGTTCAAACTTGATGGGCTTGTTTCCGATTCTTACAACGTTAAGCGCCACCGTTTCGGCAATCAAAACCGGTGTCACGTATTCCACCGGTATAAGCTCAAGGCTTCCC
>JAISJS010000249.1 GCA_031261385.1 Treponema sp. | reverse complement strand
GCGGTAAAATCCACATGATCCAGGGCAAGAACGCCGGGATACTGCTTGCTGATGCCCTGTGCGCAAAGCGTTATGTCGGTAGTATTCATTGCCGTACCGTTAATTTTACAGCCGTAACAATAATATCGCTTTCTTCTGCATTTGGCTGCATGAAAGAACCGGTAAACGCTATTTCTTTTCCAACTGCCTCGTCAATTCCCGATACCCCGATAATATCCCGGTCAACCTTGCGGTTAAGAGAACTGGAAATATTATTAAAAACAATTTGATTTTTATAATCATTAAACTGAATAAATTGCAGTGAATCCCGCAGCGCTACTCCCCGATAAACAGGCCCTATCTGCATTGACATGGGAATCTGATCATTGGGAGGCCCCGCCTGTATCGCTGCATATCCAATACGGCTTCCACGGTTAATTTCTTTGACCATTCCTGTTCCGGAAACAATAAACACCCAGCTGCTTTTATCGTTGCTGCGAATTCCGTATTGCCGGCAGGCTGAATCAAAATCCGCATCAATGGCATGTTTTACCGTTACAATGTCCACGGCATTTTCTTCAAATAATGGTATAGCCCTTGCCCCCCAAATGTTTTCAACAAATTCATCGGGATCAAATTCTTTTTCAAATACTGAATCCGATCTTGAACTTTCCGGAGTACGGAACGTACTAAAGGCTACAGTACCGTCTTCCATCTTTACGATAGTACAACTGCTCACTATGAAAAAAAACAATACTGCGCTGGCATTAATAACTATATGCCTTGCATAAACAGATATATGCCGGGTTTTCTGCTTCATGATAACCTTCTCCCGTTTCCAACCGAAAGGGCGGCAGTATTTTTTACCATACTGCCGCCCTTAATAAGATCTAATCCTTATTTAAATACATACCCTTCCAACTGTTTCGCGTTTTTGGATGTAATCGTAATACACGGAACAAGCTGTTTTTCCGGCTGCCCGGTGGAACCGGTCCGGAGATACAGATCCAGCTGCTCTACCGCAATCTGCGCATATCCGTACGCCGTTTGAAGCGTTGTTAATGACATTTCGCCTGCAAGAATCGCATCCCGCGCTTCATCGGCGCCGTCAAAACCCATTACTACGGCATTTTTAATCCCGGCGGCTTTTAGGGCCTGTATTGCACCTAACGCCATGGTGTCATTCCCGGAAATTACACCTTTGATATTCCGGTTTGTCTGAATGATCGAATCCATTTTGCTGTAAGCCTGGGCGGTGTCCCAATTCGCTACCTGCTTTGAGATTAATTTAAGCCCCGGGTACTGATCGATGACTTCGTGGTAACCCCTGCTTCTTACTTCGGCATTGTTGTCAAATTCAGGCCCAAGGAACTCAACATAGTTCCCTTCTTCACCCATAAGTTTGACCCACTCTTCCGCTGCAGCCCGTGCGCCGGAATAGTTATCCGAAACGATCTGGGCAACGGCGATACCGGTTTGATTAATCTCACGCCCGATAAGGAATGTCGGAATACCGGCATCCTTTGCTTTTTGCACCGAAGCATACGTCGCGGTGGCGCTGGCATTGTCGGAAATGATGCCCACTGCTTTCGCGGCAATGGCAGCCTCATACAGCTGATCCTGCTTGGTAACATCATCGTCATGCGACACGGTCTGGAAGGTGTATCCCAGTTCCTTGAGCTTCGCTTCTGCGCCCATTACTTCCGCTTTAAAATAGGGATTGGCCTGCGAAGGATCGATAATGTACACAAGGCCTCCGACTTTTGATCCGGCTTTATCGCCGCCTCCGCCGGCCCATCCTGCCATGACGGCTACCAGCCCAAGAACCACTAAAAACACTAAAAACCTGGCGCTTCTCTTCATACTTAACTCCTCCAAAACAATATTTCTTCCGGAAACTCCGGGTGAAAGCCTATTTTTCCTTATACGCAACACGATCCTTAAAATAGTCCGGCGGGATTGCGCCCTTTTTGCTGAAATATGCCGCGGCGTCAATGCCGGAGACAAATACAATATTTCCCCAGGGCTCCAGTCCTCCCGATCTGATAAATACCTTTGCAGAACTTTTCCATTTTTCAAGAATATCAGTGTGGGGAACGGTTTCCACAGGGCAGCGATCGATCAGATTTTTCAGGTCCTGATGAAAAACCGGATTGTACAGTTTGTTTTCTTCGGCGACGATTACCCGTTCGTAGATAAAGTCACTGATGAGCAACTCTGCGGTGAACAGCACGCTTGGCAGATCCTGGGTAATTGCCAGATCGACGATCGTGACCCCGTTTCTCGGGATGGGGAATCCCGCGTCGCAGACCATAAGAACATCTCCATGGCCCATTTCGGCAATCGCGCTGTTTAAAGCCCGATTTAAGATTTTTCCTTTCTTCATTTCATCCTCCTAATGTATTTTATTGGCTATTTTATCTACCTCGTCACGGGATGGAATTGACTCAACCACTCCGTACTTGGTAACACTGATGCTGGCGGCGGTATTGGCGAACAGTATCGCCTTGTCCAGCGGAAGCCCCTCGCCAATGGCCACTGCCAGGGCGCCGGCAAAAGTGTCCCCTGCGCCGGTGGTATCCACGGGGATAAAACTTTTATCCGCAGGAATATGCTGTATCCCGTCTTTATTTGCCAGCAGCGCCCCATTTTCACCTAACGTGATAATGACTTCTTTTATCCCGGTAGACGCTATGAGTTTTTTCCCCAATTCCTCCGCGGAAACTTCCGCAGCAGCCTCCATACCCAGCATCTGCTTTGCTTCGGTTTCATTGGGGGTAATGATATCCACACTCTCAAGCAGCGCTTCCGGAAAAGGCTGATACGGAGCAGGGTTCAGAATGACACAGACCCCCCGCTCCCGCGCCCGCTTTGCGGCCCAGGCAACGGTATTCAAATCCGCCTCAAACTGCATCAGCAAAACCTTGCAGCCTTCCCATTCGCTTTCCAGCGCATCAATGTCCTGCGGCCCTACTTCCATGACGGCGTCAAAATTGATGATGATGCGGTTCTGGCCGGTTTCATCTACCATGACAAAACCCACGCCGGTGGGGTTCTTTTCGGATCGTTTTACCCTGCTGCGTATGCCTTCTTCCTGGAAAAGCGCTACGGCGGCATCGCCAAGAGAATCTTTCCCGACGCAGGAGACAAAGCAGACATCGCCGCCAAGCCGGGACGCGGCAATAGCCTGATTTGACCCTTTGCCGCCGTGTAGTTGGTTAAAATTTCCCCCCAACACCGTTTGACCTTTCTCCGGAAATACTTTGCAGCTCATTGTCATTCCCACACAATAGCTGCCATAGACCATAATACGGGGCTTCAAATGATACCTCCTTACGAAACAGGGTAGCGGCCAAAATCCTTAGCCGCTTTATAAAGCGCGATAATATTCTCAGGCGGAATGTTGGCCTGAATATTGTGATCCTGACAGAATACAAACCCGCCGCCGGGCGCAAATATTTTTATCATTTCGGAAGCTTCGTTCCGGACAGCCTCCGCGCCCATAGTGGTCATCGTTTTCTGGGCAGAACAGCCGCCGCCCCAAAAAACTATCTGCTTACCGAATTCTTTTTTAAGAAAATGAGGTTCCATACCGGCGGCGGAAAGCTGGACCGGGTTAAGAATATCAACCCCCATATCGATCAAGTCCGGTATGATAGGCGCTATGGCGCCACAGCAATGGAAATATATTTTTAAGTGAGGTTTTTTGGTTTTAATAAACGTATGAATCTTTGTGTGGAACGGCTTGAGAATTTCCCTGAAAACATCCGGTGAAATGAGCAGGCTGTTTTGAGCGCCGTAATCATCATGCAATTGAATAACCTGAATATAATCTCCAACCGCATCCAGATATTTATCCAGCATATCGATATATGATGCGGTCATTTTATCAAGGTAATATTCCACGAGCTCTGGCTCTGTCAACAAATTCATCAGATAATTTTCATAGCCAAAATCTTTTGCGCCGCGTTCAAAAAGACTTATCGAAGTTGTACCGAGCACCGCATACGGCGTTTCTTCGCAGAGCTGTTTTGCCCGGTCCTTTAAATAATCCAGTTCTTCGGCGGTGATTTCAGGAAGACTGAGGTTTGCGTCAATGCCGCTTTCCGTATCGCTGTCTTCCAGCGGGTGAAACATATCATCAAAAAACAGGCCGTCCCCTGCCCGCTTAAATACAATTTTGCCTTCGGCATTCCGGATCACTGCCGATCCATCGCTTTGCTTCTCATAATTAAAATCTGCGGGCACAAGAGCCTTGCTTCCGTCCATCAAAATTTCGGGACGGTACCCATGGTTGAGTTTTACCCCCATGGAGGGGGCAAGCCGGTGCAGTTGAATGACATCGCCGCCCATCAAAATGCGGACCTGATCGTCGGTTTCCGAAAGGAGCTGCCGCATATCAAACACAACATTGTCCAACGGGAACTTTAAGTACTGTAAAAGTTTTCCGTAGGCAAGGGCATTGATGCCGCTGGACCGCGTGGAGGCAAAATCAACCGGGACCCTATCCGGCTCCCGGTGGTCCAGTGCGCACAGGACCCGCGACCGGGACGTAAATTCACTCATACAGGCTCCTCTTTGCTGATGCAAGGGATCGGACACTGCCGCGCTCGGTCAATGTACAGGGCATAAGGATATCGCGGTTTTCCCGCGCTCCCTTGATCCGGTTAAGCAGCATCTCCGCCGCCGTCCTTCCCAATTCATTTATCGAAACACCCACCGAGGTAATGCGGGGGTAGATCATGCCGGTCAGCGGAATATTGTCAAACCCGACCACCGATATATCCTGGGGTATGCGGATTTTTTGATCGAGCAAGGCGCTGCATGCCCCCACGGTCATAAGATCGCTGCACCCTATTACTGCGGTAAATTTCTTTCCGGAGGGAGCTTCGCCGGAAGTTCCGGCTTTTTTCAGGATACGGTTTATGCCGTCATACCCTGACTGCATTTTATAATCCCCATACACAACAAGGCCCGGATCATAGGGGATGTGATGAGCAGCCAGGCCTTCCCGGTAGCCGTCAAAACGCATTTTCGCATTTGCCGCTTCTCTGGGCCCGCGGATAAACGCAATACGCCGGTGTCCCCGGCTTACCAAATAGGAAACCGCCCGCTTGATGCCGCCTTTGTTATCGATATTTAATTGAAGCGGAACAGTAACGCCTGACACATACCGTTCTATGGCAACAAAGGGGTACCCCTCTTTAATAAACTTGGCAATGTCCGTATTATCCTCAACCACGTTTTGGGTTGTCATTATCATGCCATCAACCAGTTTTTCATGCAGAAACTGGACCTGCCCATGTTCCTGCTCAGGCGATCCGTCGGTGTTGCACAAAAAAAGATGAAACCCCTTTTCATGGCAGGCGTCGCCGACACCCCTGGCCAATTCGGCAAAAAAGGGATTGCAGATATCGGGAACAATAAGCGCTATGGTGTTGGTCCGCCGGGTGACCATGCTCCGTGCAATGGCGTTAGGGGTATACCCGGTCTTGCTGATAGCCGCCAATATGCGGGAGCGGGTTTTTGTGCCGACCCCGTTCTCCTTGCCGTTTACGGTTCTGGAAACGGTTGCAGTGGAAACCTTGCATATCCTGGCAATATCCTTGATAGTTACCGGCACTCTCATTACCCCTAAAACAGGTTAAACGTTTACTCTACTTTCATAAGTGTAAACCCGAAAATTCCGTCTGTCAATAAAAAAAAGAAAAAATTTAAAAATAGTGCGGTATACTAGTATGCTACTCATGCCGGATGTTATGCTGCACTCAATCAGTCAGATACCAGTGACCGGCGTCGTCTTATTTGATTTCTCCCTTATTTTGAACACTGTCCAGCAGCACCGCTACAAAAATTATAATTCCCCTGACTACTGCATACGCATACATATTTGCCTGAGCCATAACCAGGCCGTTTTCGATAGTCATTATCACGAGCGTTCCGAGGAAGGCGCCGGGAAAGGCCTTGCCCTTGCCGCCAAAGAGACTTACCCCCCCGAGCACGGCGGCGCTTATGATAACAAATTCCTGTCCCTGGGCAAAAGTCGGCGCTATTGCGCCTATCTGAGCTCCCGACACAAAGCCGGAGAGCCCTACCAGGGCGCCGCAAATAACATAGGAAAAGAATATATTTCTTTTGACTTTTATCCCTATCATCCGGGCGCCAATTTTGTTATTTCCTATTGCGAACAGATGCCGCCCGTATGTGGTACGGGAAATAATCAGCTGAAAAATGATCAGAACAACAACCATAATAATAATAATGACCGGAATGTTGAAAAGTTTTCCG
>JAISJS010000192.1 GCA_031261385.1 Treponema sp. | reverse complement strand
CAGTTTCGCGGTTCTCCTGAAGGTTCTTTGAGAAATGTGATTTATGTACTAAAATAAAAGAGGAGGCGGCAGTGATACTTGCAATTGATATCGGTACCTCAACTTTCAAGTCAGGAATTTTCCACTATGGCGGCTCTTGTGTTGCCTCTGCCGTATTGCCTCTGGCTGTCCTGGCGGGGGATCGGCATGAAGCAGATCCCCGGCAGTGGCTGCTGGCATTTGAAGAAAGCTGCCGCCGGCTGGGTTCGCTTTCCGCCGTTGAAGCCCTGGTTATCAGCGGTAACGGCCCAAGTCTGGTTCCGGTTACCGGAACGCCGGGGATAGATTCAGGGCTTTCGCTTCCTGCAGCGGGAGCGCGTCTCTGGCTGGACAGGGGGGCGGAAAAAGCGGCGGCGGAAGTCTCTGCGGTAATGGAGGATTTTGTTGACCCCGGTTTTTTTCTTCCCAAAGCTCTAAACATAAAAAACGATGAGCCGGAACTGTACGAAAAAACAAAGCATTTTCTCTATTGTCCCGAATATCTTGCCTATGCCCTGACCGGGGAGGCACGGACCGTGTTTCCCTCAGAAGGTTTTGATCGCTGGTATTGGAATGCGGCAGTTCTTGAAAAGCTCGCCCTCGATACGCAAAAATTTCCCCCTTTTATTTCTCCGGGAGATATCATTGGAACTCTACTCCCTTCTGTTTCGGCCTTTTTCGGCTTTGGCAAAAATATCCCTGTCATTGCAGGAGGGCCTGATTTTTTTGTATCGATCCTCGGTTCCGGGGTAGTCAGACCGGGGCAGGTTTGTGACCGTTCCGGAACCAGCGAGGGGATCAATGCCTGCACGGAAAAACGGATCTTCGATCCGGGGTTGATGTCATACGGTCATCCGGTAAAACCTTTCTGGAACCTTTCCGGGATCATTTCTACCACAGGCAAGGCGATTGACTGGGCGCGGGAACTTTTGGGCCTTGATACAACAGAAAAGGGCTATAATGAATTTTTTAATCTTGCAGATTCCTGCGGGGCAGGCGCCGGGGGCCTTCTTTTTCTGCCATACCTTGCAGGTGAGCGGGCGCCCATTTGGGATTCCCATGCGCAGGGGGTGTTTCTGGGGTTGAACCTTTCCACAGGACGGGCGGAGACAGCCCGTGCAGTTATAGAAGGGATATGTTTTGCTATTCGGGATGTAGTAACAGTGATGGAAGAGGCTGGGGGAAATTCTTCTGCACGGGTGAAGGTGCAGGAACTTCGGGTTTCAGGGAACAGCGCGGGAAACATGATTCTTAATCAGATAAAAGCCGATGTTTTGGGCAGGGATGTACTGATTCCGGTACAAAAGGAGGCGGAACTGCTGGGGCTTACGGCAATCGCTGCCGCCGCCATGGGGAAATTTTCATCTGCGGGAGAGGCCGTATCTGCCATGGTGCGGATCGAAACGGTCTGGCATCCTGATGAAAAAAAAACCGGGCTTTACGATCGAATGTTTGCCGAATACCGTGAAACTTACCGGGCATTAAAACATCTCTTTAATTCGCGCAGTACCTAATCAGTTTAAAAATTCAGGGTCTATATTAAAACTTCCATTATCAGTATATTATAAGTGAGCTGTGATAGGAGCATAATAATGAACTTTAAAATCGAAAAACGTTTTACGGTTGTACCGGCGGTACTGTTGATCCTTTGTGTGGGAATGTTTTTTCTTTCTTGTAAACCCAAGACGGCCGGGGTAAAACCGGTAAATCACCTTTCAGTGTTGGTGTATATTACCGGGGTAACGGCGGGGAGTCCCACTTATGAACTTTTGGCAGCGGGAGCAGAGAATTTCGCGGCGAGCCACGATAATGTGACGGTAAAAGTGTATGAGGCGGGGTTTAATCAGGCCGAATGGGAGGAACAGCTTACCTCTCTGGTTGCCGGCGGCGAATATGATCTCGTACTGGGTTCCAATCCGTCACTTCCGGAGATATGTGTCAATGTGGGGAACAAATTTCCCGATCAGAAGTTTATCATCACCGATGCAGAATATTCGGGGAACCCGCAGATAAGCACGTATCTTTATAATCAATATGAACAGTCTCTCTACCTTGGTTATCTTGCGGGGCTTATCACCACCAGCGGTATGAAATATGCCAATGGGGGGAAACGTATTGGTTTTATTGCCGCTCAGGAATATCCCCTGCTTAACCATTATATTGTACCGGGCTTTCTTGACGGGGCGCGGCTGGTTGATCCGGCAATAACGCTTGATTTTCGGGTAATCGGCAACTGGTCTGATGCAAACAAGGCGGCAGAGCTTGCCGCCGGGATGATCGATGCCGGCGTTTGTGTGTTCGCCTCCATTGCGGGTGGCGCCGCGCAGGGAATGATTCGGGTTGCTGCAGAGCGGGGCGCGTATGTGGTGTTTCATAACACCAATGAATATTCGCTTGCGCCGGGAATTATCGTCGGCTGTGGGCAGATGGAACAGAAGAAGCTTGTGGAGGAGATACTTACCGATGTACTTGCAGAGAAAGTCCAGTACGGAAGTTCTCATACCGTGGGCGTGAAAGACGGTTATCTTAATTTTATCGCCGACGATCCGGGGTATACCAATTATCTGCCTGCGGATATTCAGGAAAAGTTCAACGCCTTCATGGACGATATTCGCGCAGGCCGTGTTGATTATGCGGCGTCGGGTGGTAAAATAGAATAATGCCGGATGGGGAATCCGTAATAGAGGGTACAGTTGCTAACGCAGTTGAGCTTCGGGGTATTACAAAAATATATCCCGGACAAAAAAATTGTGCCAATAAAAATATAAACCTTAATCTTCGCAAGGGAGAAATTCTCTGTCTTGCCGGTGAGAATGGCGCAGGGAAATCAACCCTGATGAAGATACTCTGCGGCCTTACTTCTCCAACCGGCGGAGAGATTTTCATCCGGGGAAAACCCGAAAAAATTGATTCACCTCTTATGGCGAACCGTCTTGGAATCGGCATGGTCCACCAGCATTTTATGCTTTTTCCCGAATTCACTGTCGCTGAAAATATTGTCATGGGAATGGAGCCACGCCGGGGGAAAATTTTTTATGACACCGCGAAGGCCATGGCTGAGGCAAACAAGGTGATTGGGGCGCATCAATTTTCTATCACGGCAGATGCCCTTGTGTCTTCACTCACTGTCGGGGAAATGCAGCAGGTTGAAATTTGTAAAATACTTTACCGAAATGCGGATATCATCATTCTTGATGAACCTACCGCCGTACTCACCGAACAAGAAATTGCAGCGCTTTTTAAAACCTTCAAGGCCCTTGCCGCCGCAGGGAAATCCCTCAT
>JAISJS010000190.1 GCA_031261385.1 Treponema sp. | reverse complement strand
AAACCATTGAAGAAGAGGGCAAATCGGTTGAAAAACTGGTAATCAAATACGCCCAGAATGATACCACCCAGAAGGAACTGCCCCCGGGGCAGAAGATGATCTATTCGGTTTTTTCTGTTCCCATCAATGAAAAATCCATTTCCGGTTACTGCGCCTATACCCAAAAACTGATAAATGTTCCGGATATGTATAATATCCCCAGGAAAGCCCCGTATTCGTTCAATCCTTCCTTTGACAAGCAGTCGGGGTACAAAACAACTTCAACCCTGACCATACCCCTGGCAACCGCCGAGGGCCGTCTCCTGGGGGTTATCCAGGTAATCAACTCCAAGAATGCCGATGGGGAAACTATCCCTTTCTCTGAGGATGATGAATTTCTGATTACCCATTTTGCCGCCAACGCCACAGTTGCACTGCAGCGGGCCTATGTTACCCGTACGATGATTTTGCGTATGATCAAAATGTCGGAACTTCGGGATCCCAAGGAAACCGGAACCCACGTAAACCGGGTTGCGGGCTATGCCGTGGAAATTTATGACCGCTGGGCCTACCGCCACGGGGTCTCCGATTCCGAGCGGGAAAAATTCCGCGATACGCTTAAAATTGCCGCGATGCTTCACGATGTGGGCAAAGTTGCCATATCCGATGTGATCCTTAAAAAACCGGCCCGGTTTACTCCGGAAGAATACCTTGTCATGCAGCACCACACAATTTATGGCGCCCAGCTTTTTGACGATCCTCAGTCCCCCATGGATTTACTGGCGCGGGATATCGCCCTGACCCACCATGAAAACTGGGACGGCACGGGGTACCCCGGCTGGGTCGATCCGGTTACCGGGGCGGCTCTGCGGGTAGACAAAGACGGCAAAGCAATCGGCAGAAAGGGTGAGGAAACTCCCCTTACCGGCCGTATTGTGGCAATTGCCGACGTATTTGACGCCCTCTGTTCAAAACGGGTGTACAAAGAGCCCTGGAACGAGGAACAGGTGCTGGCGGAAATCCGTCAGCTTGGCGGTACCAAATTTGACCCTGAGCTGGTTGACGTCTTTTTTGAGATACTCCCCAGTATCAAACAGATACAAAGCCTGTACCCCGAAGCCTCAGGCGCATAGGTACCGGGAAAAATAAAACCGCAGAGTTCACAGAGAAGAAACGCAGAGAACGTAGAGAAAAAAAGCAATATAAAAATATTCTCTGTGTCCTCTGTGAAAACTCCGTGTCCTCCGTGGTTGATCTTATATCATTCAATTTGTATTAATTCGCATGAGCCTGGTAAGGGTACGGTCAAGACTGTCGGCAAACATTTTAAGTTCTTTTTTACCGTAATTGGCAGTCCGCTCTATTCCCATGCCGTTTTCCGCGAGGGCTACGGTAAAGTTCCGCAGCGAGAGCCGTTCTTTTATGTTCTCCGCCGTGTAAACCCCTCCCCGGTCATCCAGCGCCATGATGCCTTTTTCCACAAGACGGCTTGCCAGCGGTATGTCCCGTGTCAGCGCCAGGTCTCCTTTTTGGGCAAGTTCCACAATGCGGTTATCTGCGGCGCCTTCCCCCGGCGGACACAACTCCATCACGGCGTTTTTTCCGGCAATGCCGGGGATGGGGCGGTTAGCGGCAAATACCGCCTGAATGCCGGTCCGCGCCGCAGTTCTGAGCACCAGTTCCCGGGCCTGAGCGGGGCAGGAATCGGCGTCGACAAAGATTTTCATTGCCGTATTTTCCAAACAGGCGCGCTGCCTGCCTCTGGTAAGCTGTTTACCAAAGGTAAGCTTGCGATGTGGGCGGTAAAGGTTCCCGAACATTGTATGGGAGCAGAACAGGCAGTGATAAAGGCCGACTCCCCCTGCTTTAAAAGCAGATCCTGTTTACTGCCAAGGCGCATATCGCCTGCGGTCACAATAACAATCGCCGGGCCCGGCACGGGGAACGCAGCCTCGCCGCCCGGGTTTCGCAGGACGGAAAGGGAAAATTCATCAAAGGAGCCCGGGTAGGTAAAAAACGCCGGAGGTAAACCGCCGTCGGGCATTGGGGAAATAATTTTGGGCCTGTGGGGAGAAAAATCCAGTATCCGCAGAAGTTCAGGAACGTCCACATGCTTGGGCGTCAGCCCCCCGCGGAGTACGTTATCTGAATTGGCCATAAGCTCTGCGCCAAAGCCCTGTATATAGGCGTGGAGCACTCCTGCCGGGAGGCCTATTGCTTCACCGGCCTTTAGTTCAATAAGGTTTAAATAAAAAGGAGAAATGACGCTTGGATCACCGGGGTAAAGTTCGGCAAACCGGGCGGCGTGTTTAAGGCGGTCGCCTTCTCCGGCGCCGCCTTGACCCTTTGCCCTGTCTCCGGCTGCCGTAATGATATATGCCGAAAGTTCTCCGCTGATGTTTTGCGGCATAGCGAAAAGCGCCGCAAGAAACCCCCGCAGCGCCGTTGTTTCACTCTTGTTTTTAAGCGCCGTCATCAGCGGCATAAGCCCTTCCCTGAGCGAAGACGGCGCCCCTGCGCTCAAAAGGCCAAGGCCGTGCAGAATCTCCTGCGGTGTCTGAAAGCCGCACATCGCCGTAAAGGGGCTTAAGGCGCAGATGATTTCAGGTTTGTGATTACTGTCTTTGTAGTTCCGGCCGGGACTGTCGATAGGGATGCCTGCACGGTTTTCCCGTTCCCAGCCTTCTTTTGCCTGAACACTATTTGGATGGGCCTGGATGGAAAGCGGCTTGGCAGCTGCAAGGAGCTTGAACAGGAAGGGGAGGCCGCCGAATTTTTTTGCCGCCTCTTTTCCAAGCGCACGCGGAGGATTATCCGCAATAAGATTGATGAGCGGTATCTTTTTTCCCCGGAATTCCGTTTCCGAAGGGCCGGCATTGTGGACTCCCATCCAAAGTTCTGCCCAGGGTGTTCCGCCGCCGTCCACTCCAAGCAGACGGGGAATAAAATCAGGAGAACCCCAATCGTAGTGCTTAATCTGATTTGTAAGACGGAAAATATCACTCATCAAAAGGACGCTTGGCTTCCAATGCAGTTTTTTCGGCAGATAACGCATCGTCTATCCGGGCAATCAGAGCCAGGGTAAGCTTTTCTGCCTCTCCCTCCGTTTCCGTGCCTGCGTTTGCTTTCAGCTTGTGAATTTCATCGCAGAGCAAAAAGCCGGTTAAAACGGCAATTTTGAGGGGGTCTTTAAGACCGGCAGCGTTTTGGGTATTTTCGATCGCACTTTTGTACTGTTTTAAAATTTCATCCAGATACGCGGCGTCTTCATCGGCGGTGATTGAAAAGGAAGTTCCCAGAATATCCAGATGAAGATCGCCTTGTGTCATCATGGAAGCTCCCTCACGTAAGCAGGTTTTTCGCGGACTATTGCAGCCTGCCTGCCCCCTTAAAAAATATCCAGTTCTCCGTTCCCCTTCGCAGGGGGATCTTCAGCGTCTGCGTCAGCCAAATCATCCAAAGACGGTTCGTCTAAAGACGAGCCGTCTAACAATTCAGGATCTTCGGCTGCCGCATCTGCCGGCGCCGGGTCAAAAGCTGCGACAGTATCAGCCGCTGCGCTTTCCGGCGCCGCTTTTGGCGCTGCCGGAGGCGCCTTTTCCGCCTCTTTTCCCCCGGGGGCGGAGAGGCTTTTTTCGATGGCGTCCTCAAACTGATTGAGCCGGTCCAGGGCGGAAAGAATTCCATCCTCAATGCGGCCCTGATCTTCCTTAAATTGCCGGACCAAAACCTCAAGCTCGTCAATCCGCTTCTGGTAGGATTCCAGTTTATCCTGCAAAAGGGCATTCTCGCCGGTTACCCGTTCAACATATTCGATCGCACGGGCGACCTTTGTTTCCAGCAGTTTGACTTGCTCAAGGCTTACCATGCTCTATGCTCCCAGGGCAGTTTTTGCCTGGACGACAACCGCCTTGAATGCCGCGCTGTCTTCCACGGCGAGCAGGGCCAGGGCTTTCCGGTTGATTTCAACCCCCGCCTTGGCAAGGCCGTCTATAAGACGTGAATAGGAAAGGCCCTCCGCCCTGCAGGCGGCGTTGATCCTGATGATCCAGATCCGTCTGAAATCACCTTTTCTGTCCCGCCGGTCCCGGTAGGCATAGAAAAGCCCCTTGGTAACCGCATCTTTGGCGGTTTTATAGTTCGAGTGCCTGCGGCCCCAATAGCCTTTGGCTTGTTTTAGTATCTTTTTGCGATGGTTTTTCCGTTTCGGACCGTCTACCGCTCTTGACATGATCTACCTCTTTGCTTCGTTCTACCCGTAGGGCAGGAGATGTTTCTTGATAGCCGCTGTATTGTCCTTGGACAAGATACCGGCATGGCGGAGATTCCGCTTCCGTTTGGTCGACTTTTTGGTAAGAATATGGCGCAGGTTCTGTTTTTTGTACTTAACCTTGCCTGTTCCGGTAAACGAATAGCGCTTGGCGGCGCTCTTCTTGGTTTTCATCTTTGGCATGATGCCGCTCCACTCAATACAGGATCCCAAAAATTTTAGGCCGCTACAGGCTTATTTTTTGGCTTTGGGGCTTAGAACCATGGACATAAACCGGCCTTCCATAGCCGGCGCCTTGTCCATAACATAGTCCCCTTCAATACGCGCAAGAACGTCTTTAAGGACGTCCAAACCGAGTTCGGTATGGGCAAGTTCCCGGCCCCTGAAACGGACCGTTACCTTGACCTTGTTGCCTTCCGCCAGAAATTCCTTGACATGCTTTGATTTAAAATCCAAATCATGTTCATCGATTTTTGGCTGCATCCGGATTTCTTTTAATTTAAGCAATTTCTGCTTCTTTTTTGAGTCCCGGACTTTTTTCTCATTTTCGAACTTGAACTTACCATAATCAAGGATTTTCACTACCGGGGGAACCGCCGTCGGGGCAACTTCCACCAGGTCCAAACCTTGTTCTTTAGCAATTCCGAGGGCCTCCAGGGTGGTCATAATACCCTGCTGTTCCCCCTCATCCCTGATGAGGCGGACTTCCCGCACCCGAATCTGTTCATTAATCCGTAAATCCTTATCCGACAACTGACCTCCTCGTCCGGCCCTTCCGGGGCCGTTGTTTCCGGTTCAAACGGGGTATGAGCCGTAAACTTACCGTTTATTATAGCAAATTTGGGCGGAGAATGTCTATAGCCGATCTTTTATCTTGCCAAATAAGGCGGAAATTCAACCGTCGCTTGCATTTTGCAGGTTAATGGTTTATGTTTGTTTATATAAGGATATGCCAATGACTAAAATTTTTACTGTTTCCCGCGGGGAAGTAACCGGCATTGGGAAACTCAAAGTCTTTCCCAAAAGCTCCTTTCCCTATGAAATACCCATGCTTTCTTTTCTTGTCGTAAAAATAAATTCCGACGCCTATGTATCAACTTGTATTCAGCTTCAGGTTGATGGGTACGGGGAAGATCCTGAAAAAGCCAGAGAGGATATGCGGGAAAATTGTATTGAATTTCTGCATGAAAATTTTAGTAACCCTAAAGCAAGGGAAAAATGCTGGGAAAACCTGCATACGCTTTTTGCCGGTTCTTCTCAGGAACTTTGGGTTGCATATCGGACCGTACAACTGGATTTAGCGGAACAGGGCGTTTCGACTGACATTACCAGTTTCCTCATTGATCGTATAGCTGATCTTGAACAACAGATTGCCGTCTTGAAAGCTGTCAAGGAAAAAACAGCCAATGGCGACACTTCATTTGAGGCTAAAATTGTAGATTATCGGGCGACAGCTTGAGGTACCGATCTTCATCCATAATTGAGGCAATAAAAGCGGCTCACAAGCTTGAATGTAAACTACGGCGGTTTAGACCCACCAGTCCGGCGCAAGTGATCCAGCGGTCCGGTCAGAAATGATCCACCCATACGGAGAGAGATCCACAAATAAAAAAGGCCATCTTAAAATATG
>JAISJS010000178.1 GCA_031261385.1 Treponema sp. | reverse complement strand
CGCCACGGCGGCGGGAACGGTAACGGTGCGGGCGACTATTACTAATGGCCTTACTGCTTCTGTCAATTATACACAGGATTTTCCGATTGTGGTGAGTCTGGCTTTTGTCCCGGTCATCGGTATTTCAGGTGTGCCTACAACGGCAACGGCGGGGACCGAGCTTAATCTTTCGGGTACAGTTGCGCCCGCCAATGCTACCAACAAAACTATTAATTGGAGCGTGCAAAACGCAGGGACAACCGGGGCTGTGGTGAGCGGTAACACCCTGAACGCCACCGGAGCGGGGACGGTTATTGTCCGGGCGACTATTACCAATGGCCTAACCGCTTCTGTCAATTATACCCAGGATTTTTCCGTTACGGTGAGTCTGGCTTTTGTTGCAGTAACGAATATTTCAGGTGTATCTACAACAGCAACAGTGGGAACCGGCCTTACTCTTTCCGGTACGGTTGCACCAAGTAATGCTACAAATAAAACGATTGTATGGAGTGTACCTATCCCTGGGCCAACCGGGGCAACACTGAGCGGGAATACTTTGAATACTACGGCGGCGGGAACGGTAACGGTGCTGGCAACTATTGCCAACGGCAGTTCCGTTTCTTCCAATTATACGCAGGAATTTAACATTATCGTGAGTGCAGGACCAGTTTTTGTTACAGCGGCTGAATACCGGGAAACGATCCCAATACTGACAAGCCCAACAGCGATAACTGTAACAAGCGGGAGCAGTGTATTTATCTCCGGCAGAACAGTAACCTTGAGCCCTTTTAGGATGGCAAAATATGAAACGACGTATCAGTTGTGGAAAGAGGTGTATGACTGGGCGGTAAACCATGGTTACACCATCGCGAGTCCCGGGGTAGAAGGGCATGGAACCAATGGAACCGGGACAATGGGAACCGCAGCCGAAAAGGCGACACGGCCTGTAACGACAATAAACTGGCGGGACGCTATAATATGGTGTAATGCGTATAGTGAGATGAGCGGGAAAACACCGGTATATTACATGGATGATACGTATACCACAATGTTGCGGGTATCAACGACGACGAGCGGAACGGCTACAGAAGCGGATAAAGCGGTAATGAAGCCGGGGGCCAACGGGTACCGGTTGCCGACCGAGGCTGAGTGGGAGTTTGCCGCCCGTGGAGGAAACCAGGGTGACGCGGCTAATTGGGGCTACACCTATGCGGGGAGCGGAACCGTAGATAGCGTGGCGTGGTATTCAGGTAATGCCGGTAGTACAGTTGGTACAAGCAATGCTGCCTATGGCGCGCACCCAGTGGGAACAAAAACTGGAAATGGCAAAGGGCTGTATGACATGAGCGGGAACGTGTGGGAATGGTGCTGGGACTGGTACGGCACGATAAGCAGCGGGACTGTGACTGATCCCGTGGGAGCCACTTCGGGCGGCGACCGGGTCCTCCGGGGTGGCAGCTGGAGCGACAATGCGTCTAGCGCGGCAGTGTCCTACCGTAACAACGACTACCCGGGCAGCACGTACAACGGCTACGGTTTCCGGCTGGTCTGTCCCCCTAGGTCCGTGGAATAGATCGGGGGCTGTACGGAGCGAAGGCGGTAAGCCGTAGCGGAGATACAGGCCCCGTTTTCTTGGGAAGAGGATAAGAGAGGGAACTAAAAGGAGATAAACCCAAAGAGTCCCGCCGTAAGGCGGGCCGGTATAAAATTGGTGTCAGTCACCACAAAGAATTAAGAATTTTGAACCGCCAAGTCGAATAAGTCGAAGAAGTTAAAGAAGAAGGCAAGAATGTCAATTATTCTTCCTCTCCCCTTATTCGACTTCTTCGACTTGGCGGTTTGTATTCTTTTTTAAATTTGGAACCGCTGTTTTTTGTTTTAGCTCTATTTTCAATTAAGAGTTTTGTAGTATTTGTAGTATAATAAAGTAGTTTAAAATTGGTGTCAGTCACCCTTTTATATTTATTTACAAAGCTCCACCCGCCACCTCCACTTCCATCAACTCCGCCCGCTCCTCATCGTTATCGGCAATAATGCTTGCGGCAAGAAAACGCGCAACGGCGGTTTCGGTGGTGTAAACCCCCATGGGGACGGCGCCGGTCTGCCAGAGGATGCGGGAGCTCGTGTAACCGGAAAAATCAACAATTCCCTCCTGTTGGGAGGTGCAATAAAAATGGGTGTTTCGGCGCTTGCCGACATTGAATGCCCGCTTGAGGGAGTAGGGGCCTTCACGGAAACCGGCGGTTCCGGTGTCGTAGAGTTCCAGGAAAAAATTCTTTACGCCCTTATCCATCAGCGATTGCAAATAATCGGAACGGAGGCCGGGGTAGATGCGGATGACGCACATCGAATTGACCGCATCTTCAAGCAGCTGCGAGAGCACATAATGGTCCGCCTCCAGGGGACTGGTAAGCAGGGAACTGCCGGAAAAAACCGGAGTCTCCATGTTCCAGTTGCGGAAGCCGTCAACACCAATACGCTCAAATTTCAAATTGAGTGGCGAAAGGACCTTGCCCCCGTGAACCACGTAGACGCCTTTTGTTTTCTTCAATGCAAGGTCAACGGCCTTCTTCATCGTGCGGGCGGCTTCCGATGAAACTCCCGGCGGGGTAGAGGAGGCGGCAAAAACAATAGGGGCGCCGGAATCGGCAAAGAGCCAATAGATCAGCGGCGCCGTATAGGGCAGGGTGTCGGTGCCGTGGGTGATCACTATGCAGTTGGCAGTGCCGGAGTTGAGCTTCTCGGCAATGGTCTCAATCAGGATGGCCCAATCCGATGGAACAATTTCTTCTGAAAGGATGCGGCCAACCTGGATCGACTCAACCCTGACACGGGTGTCCCGCCCGGCTTTTGCATCAGGCTGTGTGTCAGCGATATCGTTTTCGTTGGCGGCAAGGAGATCCCTAAGGACCTGTTCGTCACCGCTTTCCACTGCGCCGTCTGCGCCGATGCGTCCGGAAATGGCGCCGCCCAGTGAAAGAACGTATATTAATGAAACGGAAAGTTTTTCTTTAAGCGTCTCTTTGACCAGCGTAGGTTCCGCCAAACCTCCGGTCTCTTTCATGATAAGGCCGGTAAGAAATTGAATGGGACCGGCATCTCCGTCACGAATACGGCGGACTTCCTGGGGATTGGCTTCGACAACAGCGTTTACAATCACCTCGATGGTTTTCCGGTCGGTCAGCTGTTCCCAGCCCTGTTCCCGGATAATTTCGCGGGGGTCCCGGTTTTCACGCAGCGCCGCCGTAATGGTCTGTTTGGCGATACTGCCGTGGATGCGGCGTGCGTGGAGCAATTTGAGAATACGGGCAAAACGTTCCGGGGTCAAGTGGCTGCCGGCGGGATTTTGTCCCAGGCGCTTGAATTCTTTAATGACAAACGAGGCCATCCACTGCGCCGCCGATTTGGGATTGGCCCCCTGCGCAGCAGTCTCCTCAAAATAATCGGCGCGGCTTTTTTCATCGCAGATGAATTCCGCCTGATGTTCCGTCAGGGCGTACTCGTTCATAAGCCGCTTCCGCCTGAGCGCGGGCAGCTCTATCGTAAAATTATCCAGCGCTTCAAGGATATCAGGTCCGGGGCGGAAGGGCGGGACATTTTCCAGCAATTTAAACCGGGGCTTTTCTTCACCCTGCCGTACCTGAAACGGTTCGCTGGTATTTTTTGCCTCGTTCCAGAGCCTGCTTTCGCCGGCAACCTGCCCGCCGGAAATGAGGATCTCCTCCTGCCGGGAAAGCTCTGAGTTTACCGCCTTTGAAACAAAGTTAAAGGAATTGAGGTTCCGCAGTTTTACAAAATTGGCAGGCTCGCCGGGGTAAGGGGCGATGGCAACATACGCGTTACAGCGGATAACGCTTTCCACGGGGCCGCTTAATATCTCCAGGTACTGTATCCGCCGCCGCAGTTCCGACAGAAAAACCTCCGCCTCCTCGCCGATTTCAAAATCCGGCGCAGTCCTGATACGGAGCGAAGGCATTCCGGCGCATGAATAATCCATCCAGGCCGAATTCTCTCCGGTAGTTTCCTTACCTGTGCGGATAAGGCGGCCCGCATCCTCCTCCAGCCGTATTTCGGTAATATTTATCCGCTTTTTTCTGCCGTGAAAATTGATGTCCAGCGCCCCTTCCCCAAGTTTGATGGAAAGCCCCGACAGCTGCGCAGCGGATTTCCCGTTACGGTCCGGCAGGGCCGGGGTGCTCAAATTCTGCTCATAGGGGGCCTCTTTGACGGCCTCACCGCCGAGGCTGCGGATCAAAAGGCAGGCTTTTCGGGCCGCCAGGGGGTTAAGCCGGTCAGAATCGAAGGTTTTTACCCCCGTCAGCAGTAAAATACGGACTTCCAGCGAAATATGGGATTTATACACCGAATTTCCCCTTTTTTTTGGCGTATCGTTCACAAAAATAATATCTCATTTGACTTTTTGGGTATTATAGGGTATTCTCGATCGAATGGACAAGGAGTGTGTGTGACAAAACGAGATTTCCCCAAAATCCACTTTTATGACCAGGATTTTGTCGATATATACGATAAAACCTGGGCCTGGATACAGGATTGCTGGAATGCCGACGGCGAAAAAAGCGCCATAGAGGGCAAATTTTTCTCCTATCCCGGAGCTCCCACGATCCATCAAGCCGATGCCATTTGGTCATCGTTTTTTCTCGTGTACTCCAACCGGATTTATCAGGCCCATCCAAGCCTCGACATTTTTTACGAGCGCCAGGAGCCGAATGGGGCCATACGCTCAGCCTATACGATTAAAACCGGGGCGCCCCATGTGGAAAAGGACAACCCCGAAGGCCTCGGCCTGCCCCTTTTTGCCTGGGCTGAATTCAACCTGTACCACAAATCGGCAAACAAGAAGCGCGTCAAAGACGTGCTCCCCATTTTACAGAAGTACTCCGCATGGATAGACGCCACGTTTAAAAAGCCCAACGGTCTGTACCGCGTGCCCGCGTCCGTCACCGGTATGCCCAATTCCCCGCGCGAAGACGCCTATTACTTTCTCGATTTTAACGCGATGATGGCCGTTAATGTGCTGTACATCTCCGCCCTGGCCGACATCCTCAACGACAAGGAAGCGAGCTTTCAGTACAAGAAACAATATTTCTCCCTCAAGACCCGTATCAATTCCCTGATGTGGGATCCCGATGACGGTTTCTACCACGATATCGATCGCAGCGAGAACCGCGTTCCGGTAAAAACCATCGGCGGCTACTGGCCCCTGCTTGCAGAAATTCCCAGCGACGACAAGGCTGAGCGCATTATTGCCAAACTCACCGACCCCAAATTTTTCGGCGCCCCCCATCCCTTTCCGACCGTGTCGGTTTCCGAGAAAGGTTTTGATGAAAACGGCCGCGGTTTCCGGGGCTCGGTATTTCCTCATCTCACTTTCATGGTGATAAAAGGCCTTGAGCGTTACCAGCGCTGGGACCTGGCCCGCGACTGCGCCATCCGCCACCTGTACTTTATGCTCGACTCAATGAGCCCCGACGGCGATCACCACAAGGGCAACCTGTGGGAAGCGTACCTCCCCACCAAAGAAGGCCCCGCCAAGTGGCAGGGCAAACCCGACTTCCCCCGTCCCCAGTACCTCACCTACGACGCCCTGTCCACGATCTGCCTGACCATCGAAAACATCGTAGGCCTTTTCATCTCCCTGCCCCGCAAGACCGTCGACTGGATCATCCCCAACCTGGAAATCATGGGTGTCGAAAACCTCTCCCTTAAAAAGAACATGATCACAATCCTCTCCAACAAAAGCGGCCGCGGCTGGGAAATCCACATGGAAAGCGAGAAGCTCTATTACTTTACGATCAACATTTTGGGCAAAAAGAAAAAGACCTTGCCGATTCCATCGGGGAAGTGTTCTATGCTCATAGACAAGCTATGAGCATTTGTTGATTGATAAATTATAAAAGCGGTTATTCTGTACATTTTTATCGGGCTGATTATCGCTGTACGTACGTATTGCATTATTTTTTTGACTCGGTTATATTTTCAATATGAGTGATTTAGCTGCCTATATTACTATTGACGACGATATACGGTTTGGAAAGCCTTGTATTAAGGGAACAAGGATTACTGTGGGGGATATTCTTCAATGGTTGTCTGCGGGTATGACGATCCAGGAAATTTTGGAAGACTATCCCGAATTACAGGAAGTGCATATTCGTTCCGCATTAGCCTTTGCAGCTGAAAGAGATGCTATGACCAAGGTTTTTGTTCATGAAACTGTTGCTTGATGCTAATGTCTCATGGCGTTTAAGTGAGGCCTTGGCAGAACATTTTGGTATGTGTGCCCATGTAAATAAAACAGATCTTCCCGTCCCTGCGAAAGATTCAACTATATGGGACTATGCAGCAAGAAATGGATATATTATTGTTACTCAGGATTCAGATTTTTTAAATTTTTTAGAAACCAGAGGGTATCCTCCAAAGGTAGTCCTTTTACGAACTGGTAATATCAGTAGAGCCAAAACACTGGAAATACTCCTGCAAGCAAAGCCATCTATAGAAGCGTTAGATAAAAACGATTATGGGTTATTGGAAATTATCTAAATAAAAGCCTGCCTCCCCCTCCTGCCGCTCTTAAACAAAGCGGCTATTCTGTACAGTATCCTGCGGTCATTTTCATCTACTAATTTTCTGCCCAATCTTCAATGGTGAGATTTGGCAGATGGGAAAAGTGCTGCGTATTATTTGTTACCAGAACATAGCTGTGCTGCAAACAATATGCTGCCTGCAATAAATCGGAACCTTCCATTGTGTGATTGATTGCTTTACATTCTGCAAACAGATAAGCTGCCCGGATCCAATCAGCGCGTTCCATATCGCTCTGTCCAAGCCATTGGTTCATTTCTTCGAATAATTGAAGTTTCCTTGTTGCATTAATGGCGACTAAACCCCGGAGAACTTCATAATGGCTGATAGGAGGGATGATTACTACGTTGCCATCTGCTAATTCGTTATCTATTTTCCGTCTAATACCATGCA
>JAISJS010000169.1 GCA_031261385.1 Treponema sp. | reverse complement strand
CGGGAACTCCGTAAGAATAAAAAAGATATTAAACCGGTAATCGCCCTTAGGATAACACCCGAAACGCTTGCAAAGTTTAAATCCCTGGGAAAAGGCTATACCGGTGTCATGGCCAGCGTACTGGACTATGCCGCCAATAATCCGGAGATGATCGCCAAGGTTCAGTAGAAGCCAAAATACCATAAATAAATTTCCCTTTTTCCTCAAATTCCCCTTGACAAAAGTTATCCAATGCATTATCTTAATAATAGTTATCATTACTATGTTGAGGTTATTGATGGATTCGGCAGGGAAAAAGAATAGTAAAAAACGCGATGAAATCCTTAGGGTGATTCAGTCAACCGAGTCTCATCCAAGCGCCCAATGGGTATACGATAAACTTAAACCGGTCATACAGGACCTTTCCCTGGGAACCGTGTACCGGAACATAGGCCTTTTTCTGCGGGAAGGGGACGTTGTGTCGGTCGGGGTAGTAAACGGCGAGGAACGTTTTGACGGGAAGGTAGCGCCTCATCCGCACCTCGTATGCAGTACATGCGGAAAGATTATTGACCTTCCCTGCCCCACTAATTTTAGGAATCTCGAAAATGCTTTACGAACTATTGCATCAGATAAGGGTCTCACAGGAAAAACGGTGTGCAGAATCGAAGATTCTGCAAACGACAAAACCGAAGGTTTTGTTGTAGATTACCGTAAAACGGTATTTTTCGGCCTCTGTACAGATTGTACCGGGGAAAAACAGAGAACTTCGGCTTATGCCGGGTAAATTTATATTCCAGTTATGGAGGGTATTAGTATGAAAAAATGGGTCTGTACAGTGTGTGGGTATGTGTATACCGGGGATCAACCCCCCGAGTTCTGTCCCCAGTGCAAGGCGCCTGCGTCCAAATTCAAGGAGCAGACTGCCACAGGCGGGTTTGCTGCGGAGCATGTCGTCGGCGTTGCCAAGGGCGTGGAACAGGATATTCTTGATGACCTGCGGGCGCATTTTAACGGTGAATGTTCGGAAGTCGGCATGTACCTTGCGATGAGCCGGGTCGCCGAGCGCGAAGGGTATCCCGAAATTGCCGAAGCGTACAAACGCTATGCGTTTGAAGAAGCAGAACATGCGGCAAAGTTCGCCGAGCTTTTGGGCGAAGTGGTCACCGACAGCACCAAGAAAAACCTGGAACTCCGGGTGGAAGCGGAACACGGCGCCTGCGCGGGAAAAACCGACATCGCCAAACGCGCCAAGGAACGCGGCTATGACGCCATCCATGACACGGTTCACGAAATGGCCCGCGACGAAGCCCGCCACTGCTGCGGTTTCAGAGGCCTCCTGAAACGGTACTTTTAGTTTATCAAAGAATATTAACCGCAGAGAGCACAGAGGCAGGAACGCAGAGTTCGCAGAGAAGAGCAAGAGTGAAATTCAAACAGAGAATTTTAAAAATCTTTTTCTTCCGCCGTGTCCTCTGCGTGAACCTTTAGTTCAAAATCTCTGCGTTCTCTGCGGTTTATCTTAATTTTTTTCTGTGCTATATTATGCTTATCGGAGGCATGGTATGGCTGAAACGGTAAATGCAGGTGATTCGGAAAAAATCACCCGGGACTATCTTGATTCACTGCTTGTCGAAATGCGCCACATTGATTCAGTGGAACCTTCTACTGAACTTGAACTATACGGAGAAAAATTTGCCACACCGGTAATGCTGGCGGCCCTTTCACACCTTAACAAGACCCGGCCCGACGGAATGGTCGAAGCGGCCAAAGGAATGCTTGCCGCAGGCGGCGTTATGTGGTGCGGTATGGGAGAAGATGCCGAGCTTGAGGCAATTACCTCAACCGGCGCGCGGACCATCAAGATCATTAAACCCCATGCGGACAATAAAGAGATTTTCAGGAAAATTGAACACGCACAAAAATGCGGCTGCCTGGCGCTGGGTATGGATATTGATCACGCATTCGGCGGCAAAAATTCCTGGTTTGACGTTTTGGGATCTCCTATGCTGCCCAAAACTCTTGATGAAATTAAAAGTTTTGTAAAAGCTTCATCGCTCCCGTTTATTATTAAAGGTGTTTTGAGCACGCAGGATGCCCGCAAATGCATTGATGCAGGAGTTAAAGGCATTGTCGTTTCTCACCACCACGGCATGGTGGATTACGCGCTGCCGCCATTACAAATTCTGCCTGATATTGTAAAGGTTATCAACAAACAGATTCCGGTTTTCGTCGACTGCGGTATCAACCGGGGCATGGACGCCTTTAAAGCAATCGCATTAGGCGCAACAGCCGTTTCGGTAGGGCGCGGAATAATGGAAGATCTTAAAGCAGAAGGCGCAGGCGGTGTTCAAAAGAAAATTCTTAAAATGACCGATGAACTCAAATGGGCAATGGCAGTAACGTGCTCAAAGGATATCAACCATATCGATCCGGCAGTCATTTGGAAGAAATAAACATAAGAATATTAACCGCAGAGAGCGCAAAGGCAGGAACGCAGAGTTCGCAGAGAAGAGTAAGAGTGAAATTCAAATAGAGAATTTTAAAAACCTCTTTCTTCCTCCGTGTCCTCTGCGTGAACCTTTGGTTCAAAATCTCTGCGTTCTCTGCGGTTTATCTTGATCCTGATTATTTATTCTGCGGGATGTCAGGCAGAGTCGCGAAGCCTTTTGCCAGATCCTCATCGTTGGGGATGTAGTCGGTCATGGTTTTGTTGTTGTACGCCTGATATGCCGATAGATCGAAATAGCCGGTACCGGTTAATCCAAAGAGTATCACCTTTTTCTCGCCGGTCTTCTTGCATTCCATGGCTTCGTCCATTGCAGCCTTGATCGCGTGGGAAGATTCGGGAGCAGGCAGAATGCCCTCTATTTTCATAAACTTTACCGCCGCGTCAAAGACATCGGTCTGTATTGCAGAACGCGCTTCAAGGTAGCCGTCTTTGTAGAGCTTACTCAGCGTGGAATTCATGCCGTGATAACGGAGTCCTCCTGCGTGGTTGGCTGACGGAATAAAGCC
Organism: Treponema sp.; assembly: GCA_031261385.1. Taxonomy (GTDB): domain Bacteria; phylum Spirochaetota; class Spirochaetia; order Treponematales; family Breznakiellaceae; genus JAISJS01. The sequence continues at coordinate 9,219 of JAISJS010000169.1, read as the reverse complement.
GTTGCCCAAGGTGTACATCTTCATGAGCGGCGTGGTTTTCGCTGTGTCGCCAAAATCGTAGGCAAAACGACCCCGGGTAAATGAGGGGCACGAAGCGGGTTCCACGGCAATGAAGCGGGTATTTGATTTCCCTGCGATTTTATCGCCCATGAACGGCGCAATAAGGCCGCCGAGATTGGAGCCGCCGCCGGCACAGCCGATGATGATGTCGGGCTTGATACCATACTTGTCCAGGGCTACCTTGGCTTCCTGCCCGATAACGGACTGGTGAAGCAGCACGTGGTTAAGAACGCTCCCCAGCACGTAGCGGCATTTATCGGTTTTGATCGAAGTTTCTATCGCTTCGGAAATGGCGCAGCCGAGGGAGCCGCCGGTATTCGGGTCATTTGCCAGAATTTTCCGGCCGGATTCGGTGGTGTTTGACGGTGAGGGGATAAGGTTTGCCCCATAGGTCTCGATAAGGATCTTCCGGTTAGGCTTCTGCTCGGAGCTTACCTTTACCATATACACGATAAGGTCAAGGCCGTAATATGCGCAGGCCATAGCCATAGCGGTGCCCCACTGCCCTGCCCCGGTTTCCGTAGTCAGCGAGGTGAGACCTTCTTCTTTGGCATAGAATGCCTGGGCGGCGGCGGAATTGAGCTTGTGGGAACCGGAGGTATTGGTCCCTTCAAACTTGTAGTAAATTTCCGCAGGGGTTCCGAGTGCTTTTTCGAGAAAATACGCCCGCACGAGCGGAGCAGGCCGGTACGCCTTGTAAAATTCCTGGATTCCGTCGGGAATCGGGATAAGCTGGGTTGTGTCATCAAGTTCCTGTTTAACCGGCTCCTTGCAGAAAACCGGTTCCAGATCGGCGGCAGTCGCCGGCTGTAAGGTGCCCGGATGGAGCATCGGTTCGGGTTTTTCTTTCATGTCGGCGCGGAGGTTGTACCAATATTTGGGAATCTCATCTTCGGAAAGATAAAGACGGGTAGGGATTTTCTGTGCCATGACGGGCTCCTTGATAAAAATTTACGTTTCTCTCTATAGAATCGTTACTATATACAGTAACACCATGATTTAAAAAAATCAAGTGATTTTTAAAGGATTTTTAAATTTTATTCGCACTGTTCGTGTGGTCAGTGGTTAAATTCTTCTGCGTTCAAAATACTAAAAACGACTCCCGGCGTCTTCGGCAGCTTCAGTCTGTCCCAAAGAGCGGAATATTTCTGCCGAACGGCGCCAGGCGATTTCCGCGTCGGCGGCGGCGCCTGCTTTTTTATACACGTCTCCCAGGGCGCGCCAGTCAGTTGCAAGGCCGTAGGAATTTTCGGAACGCCGATCCAGAATAAGAGCAGATTCCAGGGCTGCCTGTGCATCGGCATATTTGCCCGCCTGGGAACGGATCGAGGCAATGAGGTACCAGTCATAGGCGGCCTGTTCCAGATAAAGAGCTTTTTCGTGGATAGCCAAACTTTTTTTTACCGCGGCTTCCGCCTCACCGGGGCGGCCCAGTTCTTTTTCGGCAAGGCCAATCACCACCCAGCTGAATGCAGTATCAAGTTTATCCTTCCCGACGGAGCCCATTTCCCGGGTTACCGTGTCCCGCACGGAACGGGCCGTTTCCGCGCCGCCTTCGGCAAGGAGCGTACCGCGGGCAAGGTGAATGCGGCACACGGCGGCCAATTCCCGGCTCTTGATCCGCTCCGCTTCCGCGAGGCTTGTGTTCCAGCAGGCCTCTGCTTCATCCACCCGGTCCAATGCAAAAAGGGCATTCCCCTGCGAAAGGGCGGTGCGTATCCGTAAGGACGGATCATCGGCGGATACTGCCAAACGCCGGGCCTCGGCAAGCATGTCCAGGGCAAGAGAATAATTTCCGCGGTCCGCTTCTTTGTTCGCCAGATCCATTTGAGATTCCGCCATGGAACGTATCGAAAAAATTTCCGCGGGGCGTTTGGGCGCCGAGGAACAGGCAGAAAAAATCAACAGCAGGGGAATGACAAACGCAGAAAATCGTAATTTTGAACCTTCAGCGTTGGATGTGGTTTTTCCCATTGTGCTGCGCCTCATTTAAAAAGAAATATCCCGGGGACTTACGCCTCCCGCTTTGGTTTCGATATGCCCGGGAACGCCGTTCTTTAAAAGCGGATTGTTGGTCAGGGCGACAAGCACATCCTCCACGGTCCCAAGCGTAGTCCGCAGTTCCGAAATAAGCGCCGCCACCTGGGGAAGCTGGGCAGGAATAAAGTCAGTGGTTTTTTCCAGATTTTTCAGGGTGCCCGAGATCGACTCCAGGGATGTAACCAGGTTTGCATAAACATCACTATCGGAGTCAAGGATCTTCGTAATCGTACTGTTGGGATCGTTGATCTTTCCGGTCAGATTGTTGACGTTTGCCAAAATCGGATTAATCTGGGCTATTACCGACCGGATTAAATCCCCGATATCTCCAACCGTATTCTGAAGGCCTCCGGCGGCGGCCTCCACATCACCCAGAGTCCGTCCCAGAACAGTACGTTCGCTTCCGGTAATGGCTTCTTCAATCTCCAGCAGCACATTATTCACGGTTTCCATCATGGTGCCGGCGCGGGTCATGATGATGTTGATGCCGTCATCGCGGCCGGGAACCGAAGCAAGCCCCTTCGCCAAAAGCTGTTTCCCTTCACGGGAATTCACCGCGGGAATAATGGCGCCTTCGGCAACCCGTTCAGTCCCCAAACCGGGGTAAAATATAAACTGGTTTCCAAGTCCTATGGGGCTTACCAGAACTTCCACAAGGGAACCATCGGTGACCCGTGAGACATAGGTATCAAAGACGGTAAAAACCACCTCCACCCGGTCGTCATTGGCAAGGACAAAAGACTTTACATGACCAATGGTAAACCCCTTGTACTGCACCGCCATATTGTCGCTGAGGCCTGCGGCGGAAGTAAAATAAGATTTAAACTGATAATCACGGGAAAACCAGCGCTGGCTTGATCCGAGCATAAAAATAACAAAAATCAGCACACCCAGAGCAAGGATGATGAAGACGCCGACAATCTGATCGACAAAACGGATGGTGAATTTCATACGCCGCTCCTCATGATGCTATCCCATTTTCAAGGTACCGCATTAAATCCTCATCGCCGGTAATTTGCTCCCTGGTGAGCCTGAGAAATATCTTTCCCCCCAGGATCATCACAATATCATCAGCCAGACTTTTGATTATCCGTAAATCGTGGCTGACAAAAATAATCGTAAGCCCCTCTTTCTGCTTTTTTCTGACTATCGCAATAAGCCGCTGCGCCGCATTTTCATCGAGGGACTCGGTCCATTCGTCCAGATACAAAAGCCGCGGTCTGCAGATCAGCGCACGGGCAAAGGCAAGGAGCTTCTGCTCCCCCATGGAAAGCAGCGAGGGCCTGATGCCAAGATCCTTTTTATATCCCACTTCGGCTATTACCGCCTCTATGCGCTGTTCCCGTTCCTTTCGGGCCATTTTGGGAAAATGAATACGCAGGGGCAGCTCCAGAATCTGAAAGAGGCTCTGATTGGCCCATAGGGCGGAATCCTGAAACACCACGGCCCCCTCGCGCCGGAATTCCAGATTATCCTTCCGGTCCATGCGGGCAATCGCCTTATTCCGAAACCGTATTTCCCCCTGGCTCGGCACCAAAAGCCCCGCAGAAAGCTTTAAGAGCGTACTTTTGCCGCTGCCTGAGGGTCCTACAAGCGCCGTGGTTTTTCCCTCCTCATACTGATAACTCACCCCCCGGATCAGGAGCCGGTTCTGGGCTGAGAAACTGACGTTTTCCACTTCTACAATCGCTGCCATCACTCTTAATTAAACACTATATAATAAATTGCAGACAGAAGTATATCCACCACAATACAGCCTCCAAAAGCGGCGCTGACCGCCCTGAGCCCCGCGACAGGAACTTCCGTACTGGCCCGCTCCACGGCAAAGCCCTGGGTAAGCGCCACCATGGAGGTCACCATCCCAAAGGCAATGCTTTTGATTACTGAAATAAGTATATCCTGAACCGTCAAATACTGCAAAAGGCTGCCAAAATAGACACTCGCCGGCATAGCGTTAAAAACCTGGGCCACCGCGAAGGAACCGGCAAGGCCAAAAATGGAAAAATAAATGTTCAGCAAAAACATCGAAATCGTAACTCCGAGAAAACGGGGAACTGCCAGGTGTTCAATGGGGTCCACTCCGACGGAAATGTAGGCCTCAACTTCGTGGGATATCACTGCGCCGGCCATTTCCGTGGCAATGGCAGTGGCAGAACGGGCAATAATGATAAAGGCCGCCAAAAGGGGCCCCAATTCCCGGGTTATGATGATGATCAGCAGGGTATAAATAAGCCGGGATTGGGAAATACTCGTCAAAAAAGGGATGCCGATAATATTTACCGCAGCGCCTATCCCGAGGGACAGAAGGGTAGCCAGCCCCAGCGCCTGCACAAAGGTAAAGAGGATCTGCATGGTAAGGTTACGCCAGGACGCCTGACCCCGCCGTATGAACGAATGTACGCCCTTCAGCGTCCGGGTAAAAAAGCCCAGATTATACATAAATTCGCCCATCCTGACCGTTACAGAAGTCATAATACCATTATATACAATTTTTTGAAAAATGGGTATAGTATAAACAGGTATGTTATAATCCCTCGCAATCGAGAGGTTTGTTGTTGAAATTTTCTATTAGGCCACGGGGACAGGCTGTTTCGGCGGCCGCAGGCGCTTCCGCCGATGCACTATTAAAAAAGCGGCTCCGCCAGCAGGAGCTGATGGCAGCCATTTCCCAGAGTTTTATCACCCCGGAAAACAAGGACACCCTGATCCGCAATGCCCTTATGATGATAGGAATGTCGATGGATATAAGCCGGGCTGCCGTGGCCCGGCTCAACAAGGATACAGGCAGACTGGCCTTTGAATACGAATGGATCAACCGGAACCATGGCGCCGAACCCCTGCCCAGGGAGGGGGCGGTATTTGGGCCGGGGGAGATTTTTTACGATACGTTTATTACCCGCGGGGATGTTTACCTTTCCTGCAGCAATATTGAAGAAAATTCCATCCTGTCCCGGTTCCTCCGTCCGACGGGGATCAAAGCCTGCCTCTGTGTCCCTATTTTTATCTATAATGATTTTTGGGGATTTTTAAGCATCGACAACTGCCGGAATGTCCAGATCTGGGATGAGGGCGATATCCAGACAGCCCGCCTTATCACCAATACCCTTACCGGACTTATCATCCGGGCAAATACCGAAGAAGCGCTCTTTGCCGCAAAGGAACTGGCGGAAGAATCCAGCCGGGCCAAGGGCAACTTCCTTTCCCGCATGAGCCATGAAATGCGGACCCCGATGAATGCCATCATCGGCATGACTACGATTGCCCAAAGTTCCCATGATCGGGAAAAGATGGAATACTGCCTTTCCAAAATCAGCGAAGCTTCGATACACCTTTTGGGGGTGATCAATGATATCCTTGATATGTCAAAAATCGAAAGCGGAAAATTTGATCTTTCCTGTTCGGAATTCGATTTTGAGCGGATGCTGGAAAAAGTAACCGGCATAATGGGATTCAAGGTTGACGAGAAAAAACAAAATCTTATCGTAAAAATTGAACAGGATATTCCCAAGCGGATAATTTCCGATGAACAGCGGCTTTCCCAGGTAGTAACCAATCTGCTGTCAAACGCAGTAAAATTTACCCCTGTTGACGGGACCATCGTCCTTTCAGTAAAAAAAACCGACGAAAAAGAAAATTTCTGCACCCTGCGTTTCGATGTCACCGATACAGGGATCGGCATTACCAAAGAACAGATGGGAAAACTCTTTACCCTTTTTGAACAGGCTGACGGAACTATTGCCCGCAGATACGGCGGCACAGGCCTGGGCCTTGCCATCTCAAAAAGTATTATAGAACTTATGGGCGGCGAAATATGGGTTGAATCGGAAGGCGGGAAAGGCTCCGACTTTGCATTTGTTATTACCGTGGAAAAGGGTAAAAGCAGCGGCGGCGCCGTCAAGCGTCCGGCAAGCTGGGAAAACCTTCGTATCCTTGCGGTGGATGATTCATGGGAAGTTCTTGAATACTTTAAGGAATACGCCGATCAGATGAAGATACAATGCGTCACCGCCGGTGACGGCGAAGAAGCATACAACCTGATGAACGGGAACAACCCTTTTGATATTGTCTTTGCCGATTGGCGTATGCCCGGAATGAACGGCATAGAGCTTACCGAAAAAATCAAAACCCGCTTCGGTCAAAAAACGGTGGTGGTGATGATCTCCGCCTCCGAATGGGAAACTATAGAAGAAAACGCAAAAAAAGCCGGGGTAGACGATTTTATTCCAAAGCCCCTGTTTCCTTCTGCCCTTACCGACTGCATCAATGGGCAGCTCACAAAAATGTCAGGCGCCGAAGATGCCGACGAGGCCGAACCGGATAACGAAACAAATATTTTTGCCGGCTGCACAATACTCCTGGCGGAAGATGTGGAGATAAACCGCGAAATAGTGGTATCCCTGCTTGAAGAAACCGGGGTTGCCATTGAATGTGCCGGGAACGGCGTCGAGGCGGTCAGGCTTTTTGAGGAAAACCCCGGCCGGTACGGCATCGTCCTGATGGATATACACATGCCCGAGATGGACGGCTATGAGGCCACCAGAAGAATTCGCGCTCTTGAATCCGGCCCGGAGTTTGGGGCGCAGACCGAAACTCCCAGGCAACAATTGGAAACCACATCGAACCACCGGTTCGCACAGGTCCCAATTGTTGCAATGACCGCAAACGTATTCAAAGAGGACGTTGAAAAATGCTTTGCCGCAGGGATGAACGGTCATCTCGGAAAACCAATCGACATTAATGAGTTAATGAAGTGTCTTGTGAAATATTTACACAAAAAGGAATGAGTATTACGTATGGATTATGCAAAAGAATCCCTTAAAAAACATTACGAGTGGCGCGGTAAACTGGAAACCGTTCCCAAGATGCCCGTGGCAAATAAAGACGATCTGTCCCTGGCCTATACTCCCGGCGTTGCCGAACCCTGCCTTGAAATCCAAAAGCATCCTGAAAAAACCTGGGAACTTACCGGACGCTGGAATACCGTCGCGGTGATCACCGACGGTTCGGCAGTCCTTGGACTTGGAGATATCGGCCCCGAAGCGGGAATGCCCGTTATGGAAGGAAAATGCGTGCTCTTTAAAGCCTTTGGCGGAGTGGACGCCATACCCCTCTGCATACGCTCAAAAAATGTTGATGAAATCGTCAATACCGCAGCCCTTCTTGCGGGAAGTTTCGGCGGCATCAACCTTGAGGACATTGCCGCCCCCCGCTGTTTTGAAATCGAACGAAAACTTAAAGAACGCTGTGACATTCCCGTTTTCCATGACGACCAGCACGGGACTGCCGTAGTGGTTCTCGCGGCGCTGCAAAACGCCTTAAAAGTAGTTAATAAAAAAATTGAGAATATCCGACTGGTGATAAGCGGCGCGGGAGCTGCAGGCACCGCCATTACAAAGCTCCTTATAGCGCGCGGCCTTAAAGACGTTACGATGTATGACCGCTACGGGGTAATCTACCAGGGCCGGGACAACATCGATCCTGAACTGGCAAAAATGGCTGCGGTTACCAACCTTGGCAAACAAAAAGGAACGCTCGCCGATATTTTAAAAGGCGCCGATGTCTTTATCGGCGTTTCCGCCCCGGGGATTGTAACTTCTGATATGGTGCGTTCAATGGCGGCAAGGGCCATCGTATTCCCCATGGCAAACCCCCGTCCGGAGATCATGCCCGATGAGGCGCTCGCCGCAGGGGCGGCCATTGTTGGCACCGGCCGCAGCGACTACCCCAACCAGATCAACAATGTGCTGGCCTTCCCCGGCATCTTCCGCGGCGCACTTGATGTCCGGGCTAGCGACATCAACAACGACATGAAAATCGCCGCCGCTTACGCTCTTGCTTCCCTGGTCGGCGATGACGAACTTAAGGCCGATTACATACTTCCCAGGGCGTTTGATCCGCGGATAGCGGGGGCTGTTGCAAAGGCAGTAGCTGAGGCGGCGAGGAAGAGCGGGGTGGCACGGGTTTGAGAATAAGGATGAAGAGGGTCCGCGGATGTACGCGGATGTACGCGGATGTACGCGGATGTACGCGGATAAGAAGACAGGATGAGGAATTTTTTACCGCTAAGGCGAAGAAGGCGAATATAAATATGGTGACTGGCACCTATGGTGCGGCCTACGGGGAGCTGTGGATAAACTGGCACACGGACACGGCGAAGGAAGACTCGACGCCGTACCGGTTTACGGGAAAGGAGCGGGATGAGGAGACGGGGTTATATTACTACGGAGCACGGTACCTTGACCCGAAGACGAGCCGGTGGCTGAGCAGTGATCCTGCGATGGGGGACTACCTGCCCGGAGCGCCTATAAATGACGATGTGAAGAAACGGAACGGGAATCTTCCGGGACAGGGGGGTGTGTTTAATGTGGTGAACCTGCACACGTATCATTATGCGGGGAACAATCCGGTTAAGTATACGGACCCCGATGGGAAGGATATAAGGGGAATGATTAGGGGAGCCTTAAAAATGGGACTTGCTATATCAGAGATTGTCGGAGGAGCCGCCACAGTTGCAGCTGCTGCTGCAGGTGAAATAGGAACTGTTGGGTTATCTACAGCAGCATCAATAGCACTTGGTACATTAGGCGTTACAGCGATACTTGATGGTGTATCACGGTTTGCATTAGCAGCAGGAGATTTTACTCTTGAGTCTTTAGACACGGGCGGAAAACAGGTAATGGATGGCGATATTCTTCCATCATCAACAGGTGGGATGATTGGTGCTGTTATAGATAAAAAAAACGGAGTCGCTTTTTCTGATACTGGAAAAGTTGGTCCATCTCAAAAAACTGGTGAAAAAATTAATGCTGGAATAACATTTCTGTCAAATACAGCCGACTATGCTAATACAATGGCATCTTCGCCGGGCCCGATTCAGGCAATTACTGCGGAAGCATCACATCAATATGATATATATGATACTACCAAGACGGCTTTAGAGAAGTAATAAGAATATTAAGGAATTTATAGAGATGGAGAAAATACTTAATTATATAGTGCCATTTGCTTTGTCTATAGTATTAATAATATTTTCTTTTATTGGTATTTCAAAGACAAAAAATGATCCTAAAAAAAAGAAAAAAAATCTTAAAATTTTATATATTGGTATTGCTATATTCA
>JAISJS010000150.1 GCA_031261385.1 Treponema sp. | reverse complement strand
ACTCATGAATGAATGATTCATCAGGGAAAAAAACACCGTAATGGCAATGAATACAAAAATTAAGAAGGCGGTTCCCTGTCCGAATTTGTTTATCGCTGTCGTTATACTCATAGTTTTACCGTTCATAAACCGCCCCCCTACTCAAGCTGCACAAGCAAGCCGCGCTTGATTGAGTTTCCAAGAACCACAATAACAACAAGAGCCCCTTCCACAAGCTTTATCCAGTAGGATGAAACACCCATCAAACCCAGTCCATTAGCAAGGATTCCGACAAAAGCCGCCCCAAACAATGCGCCATGAATGTTTACTATTCCCCTGCGGGAAATTGCCATACCGACAAAGACCGCGAGGATCACTTCATTTTGATTAATATAGGCCGCCTCCGGCGGATATCCTGAAAGCTGGGCAACATAAATAAGTGACGCCGCCCAACAGAGAACGCCCATTATCATAAATGATACTGCCTTATAGGCGTCCGTATTAACACCGGCTTTTTGAGCGGTTGCGACATTGCCCCCAACCGCATAAAGGCGTTTCCCCAATACGGTGGTATTCATGACAATAGCTGCCAGTATACAAAAAAACAACATGATCCATATACTCAGGGAAATTTCAAAGAAAGAATTAAAACGCATTGCAGCCAAAATAGGATGCTTGGATGTAAGGTACGAGCCCTTACTGATGTATTTTTCCAAGCCAAGGTATATCAACATTGTTGCGATTGTAGAAAGCCAGGGGTGGATCTTAAGGCGGATAATTAAAACCGCATTAACAGATTCCATCACCAACGCGGCTATCAGGGTAATCAGGAGACAAAATACCGCGGGGATTCCCGCCTCAAGGCACACCAAAAGCAGGGTGCTTAAAACACCAATAACACCAACAAAGGAAAGGTCAAAGAGGCCGGTCAGCATTACTGTTGCAAGACCTGCCGCGGGGACTGCGGTATAGGTTAAAAGGCCGAATATACTGAGCATATTATTAAAAGTAAGAAACGAAAAAGTCTTAACGGAAAAAAGAATAAAACTGAAAATAAAGATACCTATTGGGATTGCCTGCCGGGTATTTATCTTAAGCATTTTTATCCCCCTCCTCTCCGGAACCTATGGCGTAGGAAAGTAGTTTATACTCCGAAAGTTCATCCGCATTCAATTCCTTCGTAATTTTTCCGTCCCGCATCACAATGACCCGGTCACAGAGCATCGCCACCTCTTCATATTCCGGGGTTATCAGAATCAAGCTCATCCCTTTTTCCGCCAAATCAAGCAGAATTTTATAGACCTCATTCTTCGCCCGTACATCAATACCGATGGTGGGATAATCCAGAATCAGAATACGCGGCTCGGTGACCATCCAGCGCGCCAGAACCACCTTCTGTTGATTGCCGCCGCTCAGGTTGGCAATTTGTGCCGAAGGTCCGGGGGTTTTTATATCAAGTTTCTTTATGTGTTCAACGGCAACCGTTTCTTCCGCCCCAGGATTAATAAAGCCCAACCGGGAAAAGGCACGAAGTTTCGGCAGGGTCACATTTTCACGAACCATAAAACCCCGGACAATTCCTTCTTCCAGCCGGTTCCGCGGGATGTAGGCTATACCGTTTTTGATCGCCTGAGCGGGCCTTGAGAGCCTGGTTTCTTTTCCAAAAACCGTTATGTTCCCGAATTCCGCATTAAGTTCACCAAAAATTGCCTTTGCGATTTTTTGCTGACCCATTCCTTCACCGCCAAAGAAACCGAGGATCTCTCCCTTATACAAATCAAAATTAATATTTTGAAGGAAATCATTTTGCAGCCCCCGGATAGACAGGGCTATATCATTTTCATTTCTGATATATTTTCTATTTTTTGCCTGATTAAATTTTTCATTTCCCGCCATCAGGGAAATTACCTCATCCTCCGTTGTATCCGCAAGATTCATGTCGGCAACTTTCATACCATCCATAAGAATGGTTATTGAATCTGCTATTTTAAACACCTCTCCGAATCGATGACTGATATAGATAATAGAAACGCCGTCTTTTTTTAACGTATTGATAATGCTAAAAAGCTTTTCGATTTCTTTTACGGAAAGTGCCGCCGTTGGTTCATCAAATATCATGATCTTTGGTTCTTCAACAAGGCAGGCGGCAATCTGGATTAACTGCTGCCGGGAAACATTCAGTTCACTCACCGGTGTATAGGGATCAATATCCACCCCAAGCTTTTCTGACAAAATGGTACGCGCCGTTTCATGCACCTTCTTCTTGTCAATAAACGGACCTTTTGTCCATTCCTTTTTTAGCATAATGGATTCGCCCACGGTAAAGTAGGGGATAAGATCATTGTCCTGATATATTGCCTTGACGCCTGTTTTCGTCATTAGTTCCGGGGTGGCATGTTTTACTTCCCGGTCCCCGATAAAAAGCCGGCCCGAATCGGGTTTGTACATCCCGGTAATTATCTTGATAAGTGTCGACTTGCCTGCGCCGTTTTTCCCTACCAGGGCGCGAACTTCCCCCTTTTTGACCGAAAAGTCCACATCGGTAAGGGCTTTAACCCCGGGAAACGCAATATTTAATTTTTCTGTCCTGATAGCTGTTTCATCCATCATGGTTTCCTTAGAAAGAACAGCCTGAACACAATTTGTGTTCAGGCATAGGGATTAGAACAGCTATTTCTTATACTGCGGAAGACTGTTATACACTTCCTGCACATTTTTCGGCGTCACCAGGACTGCGTCAACATACACATTCCGTTCAACCGTTTCACCCTTGATCACCTTCAGCGCAGCCTCCGCAAGGATCTGCCCGATCAGGTAGGGCTGCTGGGCAACGGTGGCGCCGTATGCCGCCTTGGGATCCATGAGCATCTCCATGGCAAGGTCATCGCCGTCAAAGCCGTAACACTTGGTACCCGCGGCCAGATTGATATCCGCAAGGGCCTGGGCGGCGCCGATCATCGGCTGGTCAAATACCGTCCAGAACGCCTGAATCTCGGGATGGGCCTTCATCACGTCCTTGGTCTTGTCATAGGCGTCGGGAACCGTGCCGGGGATCTTCCAATCCTGGGTGCTTACAACCTTTATGTTGGGGTATTTTGTCAGCACCTTGTCAAACACATCCTTCCGCTCGTCGGCAATCGGGATGCCGGGGGTATAGAAAACGCCCACATTCCCTTTTTG
>JAISJS010000109.1 GCA_031261385.1 Treponema sp. | reverse complement strand
GCGGCACACCCACCGCCGCGGCAAGTTCTATCTCCGGAATCCTGTAGAGGACTTCGTCAATCTCCCGGGGCGAAATCATCTCACCCGCCCGGTTGATGAGTTCTTTTAACCGCCCGGTCAAAAAAAGGTAGCCATCTTCATCCATGCGGCCAAGATCGCCGGTGAAAAACCAGCCGTCCTTAAAGCTTTCAGCGCCGGCCTCTTTGTTACGATAATATGCTTTGGCAATATTGGCGCCCCGGACCCTAACCTCGCCGGTTGCGCCCACCGGCGCAGGGGCGCCATCCTTGAGCACCACCTGAATCTCATTACCGAAGGGTATTCCCACTGAAAGCGCTTTCCGTGTCCGGGGCGGCAGCGGGTTACTGGTAATCTGGCTTCCCCCTTCGGTAATTCCGTAGGATTCGATAAGGGGAACGCCGGTTCTGCGTTCGAACTCATGGAGCACCGCTTCGCTGAGGGCTGCCGACGCGGATCTGGCAAACCGCAGCAGGGGATACGCCGCGGGCGGAGGGGTTTCCCTGCTGAGCAATATTGAATAAATTGTGGGGACCGCGCTGAACCAGGTAACCTGCTCCCGGCATACCCAGTTCCAAAATTTACCGGCGCTGAATTTTGGGGGCATCACCACACTAAAGCCGGCAAACAGGGGGGTTAGCAGGGTAACCACCAGTCCGTTTATATGATTCAGCGGTAAAAGACAGAGGACTTTATCATTTTTGGTAAGTTCATGGGCATCCCGGATATTCCCGCATTCGGCAAACAGATTGGCGGTTGTCAGCATAACCCCCTTGGGAACGCCGGTGGTTCCGGACGTGTACAGAATGAGCGCCAGGTCAGCTTGGGGTGATTCCGCAACAGGTTTCTTAACCTTGAATATGTGGATGCTATACACCGTTTCCCGGTACCATTCGGCTTCCGGGATTTTTTGCCGCAGTTCTTCTCTTTGAGAACCGCCGGTGAGTATAAAGCAGGCGCCGGAATTTTCGATTAAAAATTCCAGTTCCCTCGGCGCGCCGGCGGGGTTTACCGGAACCGCGATTCCCCCGGCAGCAACAATGGCCAGAAACGCGGCCGATGACGCTATTCCATTTTGAAAAAGGGTAAGAATCCTGCACCCCGGTAAGAAGCCAATCATCCCAAGCGCTTCCGCTATCTTTTCTGTCGCTGATTTCAAATCCTGAAAGCTCAGCGGGCGAACCCCGCCTTCTTCTCCCGGTTCATAAATGAATACCCGGTTTCCATCCTCGGCGGCACGAAAACTGATAAGTTCGTTAAAAGAAAAAAAATCAGCCATGCGAAAAATCCTTACTCAAATATAGCCGGCATAGACGGACATGATCCAGTCTAACACTTCAGACTCAAGCCGGACAAACTCCGGGCTTCCCCGCCGCCGGGGACGGGGCATGGGAACTTCAACGGCATGGGCCACCACCCCCGATTCCAGAAGTATCACCCGGTCGGCAAGGGTGACGGCCTCACCGACATCATGGGTAACGAGCAGGGTGGTAAAACCCTTTTCAGTCCAGATTCGTTCAATAAGTTTCTGCATTTCCAGACGGGTAAGCGCGTCCAGGGCCCCCATGGGTTCATCAAGAAGTAAAAACTGCGGCGAATGGGCTAAAGCCCGTGCCAGGGCTACCCGCTGCTTCTGCCCCCCGGAAAGAACCGCAGGCCAGTCATTGGCGCGTTCCGCCAGGCCTACATCCGCCAGGGCGGCCCCCGCGGTAATCCTCCACTTGCCGGAAAGCCCAAGCCCGACATTGGCAAGAACGGTTTTCCAGGGGAGGAGCCTGTCTTCCTGAAACATCATGCGGATATCGGGGTTTAGATTGGTGTGCTCTTCACCATTCACCAGAACCGTGCCGGAATCGGCCTGCTCCAGCCCTATCAAATGGCGGAGCAGCGTACTCTTCCCGCAGCCGCTCCGTCCGACAATCGCCACAAACTCTCCCCGGTGCAGGGAAAGATCGAGGTTATGTAAAACCTGTTTTCCGTTATAATTTTTGGAGAGCCCGTGTATTTCAACGTCTACGCCCCGGGGGCAATCATCTTCCTTCACAATACTGCCTTCACATATTCCGGCTTCCACGACAGGGTTACCTGTTCCAATTTTCTTGCCAGAATATCGGCGAGCTTTCCCAGAAACGCATAGACTAATATCGAAAGGATCATCACATCGGTCTGCATTAATTCCCGGGCGTTAGTCGCCATATAACCAATACCGCTGGAGGCGGCGATAGTTTCCGCCACAATCAGGGTGGTCCACATAATGCCCAGGGAGAAACGTACCCCCACCAGGATTGAGGGGAGCGCGCCGGGGAATATCACTTGCCGCCACAGGCCAAAGCGTTTCAATCCGTAGACTCTGGCCATGTTAATAAGCTGGCGATCCACAGAACGAATACCATGAAAGGTATTAAGATAGATAGGAAACATCACTCCGCAAAAAATCAGGAATATCTTTGCTTCCTCGCCTATGCCAAACCAGATAATCACCAGGGGGGCAAGGGCGAGATGGGGAATTGTGCGGAACATTTGTAAGGAAGAATCAAAGAGGATCTCCAAGGGTTTAAAGGTTGCGGTCAGGAATCCCAGGACTAAGCCTACGGAACCTCCGATAAAAAAACCGGCCCCGGATCGGAAACAGCTTACCTTGATATTTCTCCAGAGCGTCCCGTCTATGGTAAGCCGCGCCAGAGATGAAAGAACCGCTAAGGGTGAAGACACAAGCCTGGTATTAATCACCTTGGCGTCGGCACAGATCTGCCATGTTACAATGAGCAATACCGGCACAAGCCAAGGCAATAGCCGGGAAAGAAACTTCTCCGCCAGACTGTCCGGCGGAGAAAAATGATTTCTTATCGTGCCCAGGGATGGAGTTATTTTCCATCCCACACCGGTACCTCACTTACCGTAATAGGCTTTGCTAACAGTCCTCCGGCTATGAAGAGGTCGGCAATCTTCTGTTGTTCCACAAGGGCGGAACGCTCCACGGGAGAAACGGCATAACTCCGGCGGTTATTAGCTATCTTGACGGTTTCTTCGTTCAGCCCAACCAGGGGCGCATGGACCCTGGCGGCCTCGTCGGGATTGTCCTTCACCCATTTGCCGATTTTGGTGAGTTCTTCCGCCAGTATTTTTAATACCCCGGGGTTTCTTTTTGCGTAGGCGCTTGCAATTGGATAAAAGCGGGTATATGAAACCCCGACGGCGGCCCCGTCGGCTATTATTCTTGCGCCGCTTTGTACCTGTACGGTTGCGAGGTAGGGATCCCAGGTCGCCCAGGCGTCCACGTTACCCGATTCCAGCGCGGTGCGGGCATCGGCGGGCTGCAGGTAAGAGACTTCGATATCTTTGTTAAAATCAAGGCTAACGGTATTAAGCGCCGCCACCGTAAGGTAATGGGCGCCCGAGGCTTTTGCCACGGCGAGTTTTTTCCCCTTAAGCTCTGAAAGGCTATTGATACTTGAACCCTTGGCTACCACAATACCTTCAGCGGTTGGGGAGGGTTTTTCCTCAAGAAAATAGGTGAACTCAGCCCCCGCGGCCTGGGCAAAAAGCGGTACCGTATCGGCTACATCGGCGGAAAGGTCCAGCGCTCCGGTATTCAGCGCTTCAACCATGGGCAGTCCGGAAGTAAACTCATTCCATTCAACGGTAACCCCCAGCGGTTCAAGCGCTTTTTCCAAAGTTCCCGCGCCTTTTAGCAGGATCAGCAGGGATGAGGATTTTTGAAATCCTATACGGAGTTTTGTATCCCCGCCGGCGCTTTCTTTAGTACCCCCGGCGCTTACCAACGGCGCTGCCAGTAAGGACAGCATGAGAAATCCAACTACCTTCTTCATCAAACACCTCTTTTTCACTTGTCGCCTCCTTGAAACACTTTTTAATGGTTGTTTCATTTTTTATAGTAATAGTATAAAATTACTAATATTAGTATTCAACTATAAATACTAGATAATGTCAAGTGGCTTTTAACTGGTTTTTTTCAAATTGCACACTAAATACTTGTGTAGGATAGTTCTGTTGTCACAGGCCTTTAGGCCGGAATAGGCAAGATGAGCTAATTCCTTGTTATATAAAGAAATAGCCCATCCTTTCGGATGGGCTACTGTCTCCCCCGCGCGGGTTTGAACCACGGACCCAGT
>JAISJS010000012.1 GCA_031261385.1 Treponema sp. | reverse complement strand
AATACAAACCGCAAAGTCGAAGAAGTCGAAAAAGGAAGAAAATTTTCTTATCCCTTCTTTAACTTATTCGACTTTGCGGTTAAATTTCTTCCGATTTTTTCCTCATTTGGAATTACTGTAAATAGGCTATAATCTGCCTTATTGCCGTACCGTAATTGACTATCACCAAAAAATGTGGTATGGTAGAAGTCACAGCAGAAATGCGGTGAGCCTGGGTGGGCAGTTTTCTGGACGATTAACTCAGCGGGAGAGTGCTACCTTCACACGGTAGAAGTCACAAGTTCAAATCTTGTATCGTCCAAAAAACTGCTTTTTTTAAGGTTGCATTTGTGCGGTTCGTGTAGTTCGTGGTTAATCTTCATCAAAGTCAATTATTCTCCCAGCCTTCCCCCCTGGGGGGCAAGCTGCTCCCAATCCGAGGGTTCCAGCACATCTTTGTCAATCTGGATGAAAATCCGGGGTTCGTAGCCGGGCTGGGGGTAAAGGGCGTTGCGGGAGTTGAGGAAGCCGAGGTTTGTGCCGGAGGAGCGGACCATGGTGACGGGGTCACGGGTAAGGCTGTCCCAGGCGCGGGAGGATTCACTGTAGAATGCCATGGCCTGACTGCGGTAGCGGTTGTCACCGGTGCGGTCGGTGAGGGCTTCCAGGACGGCGCCCATGTTGTTGCGGGCTATCATCAGGCGCTCGGCGAGTTCTACAAATTCGGGGCGTTCGTTGGGCATGAGCAGGGGCAGGCGGGATCGTTCCGCTTCCAGGACGTTGAGGAGGCGGTTGTAGTAGCCCTGGGCGGCGTGATAGTCGCCCCGCTGATACGAAACATTTCCAAGGGCGTAGAGGAGCCGCCGGTTGAGGGGCAGTTCCGCAGAAGCGGTGAAGAACCGCTCAAGCGCTTCTTTCCAGTTTTCCTGATAATAATAGGCCGATCCCATCCGGTACTCCATCTCCGGCGGCGCCCAGCCGTTTTGTTCCGAGCGGCGGTAATATTGCAGGGCCAGTTCCATGTCGCCGACCTTGGTAAAATACTCAAGGTCGCCGAGGTCGGCGTAGAGTTTGCCGTATTCCGGGGAGCGGGACAGAAGTCGGCGGGACAGGGCATCTTCATAAAGGCCGATTCCCTTGATAAGCTGTTCTTCTGCGGGGAAAAATTCCCGGTTGTCTCTGAGGATGTTTGCGTAGCGGCGCTGGGCGTCGATTTGGCAGGAAAGACGCCGGATTGATTCTTCCGGGGCGGTATCAAATGCTTTGATCGCTGTTTCCAGGGTGATTCGTTCTTCATGGGTGTTGCCCAGACTGTTGTAGTACCGTGAAAGATGGTAATGGGGTTCAGGCAGGGCAGGGTTGGCTTTTACTGCCCGGAGTAATAAATCCCGGACTCCCTGTATCTGTTCAACGTACTCATTGGGAACGCCCCGGACTTCCTCAAGCCGTTTATCAAGAAGATAGCCCCCCAATTCAGAAAGGGAATCGGCGCCGATTTTGTGTTTTTTGGCATCGGCAAAATACGCTTGAAGGGGGAGCACTTCTTTAAGATTGTCGGTACGGATAAAGTATTTCATCATCCGTTCCACTATCGGATCGGTCCATCCGTATTTTTCCAAAAGCCGGGCGTAGGAAGAACGGGCGTCCTCATATTTTGATTTATCGATCTCGCCCCAGGCCAGGCTGTTATCACCAAGCGCCAAAAGGCCTTCCTGATCATCGGGGACATAATTCAGGAGATTCTGCCGCAGGATCTGATCCGCTTTGGCGTAGTTCCGCTGGTAGTAGGTCTCCATGGCGGCGTAGTCAAGCACCCCTTTCTTGTCCCGGGGGTACACGTTCAAAAGTTCATCGTACTTCCCTTCGGCATAAAGATAGGCGCGCTCGTCCCGGAACGCTTCTGCATAACGGTAAAACCAGTTCTTTACCTTGCGGACTTTGAACGCCTCATAAAACCGCTCATTGGCCCGTTGATATTCCCCTGCTTCCAGCCGCTCCAAACCTATTTTGTAAATTGATTCAGCATGCAGCGGCTTATAAATAAATTGATAAATCAGATAGCCGAGTGACGCCAGCACCACGGCGATCATCATGAAGGTTCGCAGCACAGGAAGAAAGTTATGAACAAATATATATGCAAAGCTTCCCTGTTCTTCTTCCAGGGCCTGGCCGGTACTCTTTTCAAAACCCTTTGGTATTTCGATGGTCCGGCCCAAAATCTTTCCCGCCAGGGCGGCAGTTTCTTTGGCAGGGGCGCCCCGGATTAAAAGTTTGACCAGTTTGGACATAAGGTCCGGCGCAACGGCTTGCTCTGCGATCAGTTCTTCGCAGGCGATACGGAGGTTAAGGGGATAGCCGGCAAGGGTATTCTGAAATTTAGCAAGTTCCTCATCGTTAAGCTGAATTTCTTCAACTTCTTCGGAAGCGGCAGCCGCTTTCCTTCTGGCGCCGGCGGCGGGTATGGGACCGGCGCTGTCCAGAGGAGACGCCCCGGTGAACAGATCATCAATTCCCGGGAGAGAAAATTCGTCCATCCCTCCGTCCGGAGAAGCTTCACCCCCCGCGTCCAGATCGATGCCCAAATCGGTATCCAGGGCGTCACCGCCAAGGCTGAAAGAATCAAATGAATCGCCTGCGGGGGCTTCATCGAAGGTCGTCCCCGCCTCGCTTCCCATGTCGAAACCGGCGCCATCATCTTCGGGTATTGAAAAATCAATATCACCGCCTGAATCTTCTGCGGGCTCAAGATCCCCAAGGCTGTCCAGGTTACCCATGTCAAAGTCCGGCATATCCCCCGTTGGGGTTTCAGGGGTGCTTTCGGCGGGGGGTTCTGCTCCGCTTTCACCGCCTAAATCTTCAAAGCCGGCGGACAGGTCCAACCCGTCTCCCAAATCTTCAAAGCCGGCGGACAGATCCAACCCGCCGCCTGAATCTTCAAAGCCGGCGGACAGGTCCAACCCGCCGCCTGAATCTTCTGCGGGAGCTTCTGTGTCTGCGGGCTCAAGATCCCCAAGGCTGTCCAGGTTACCCAGGTCAAAGTCCGGCATATCCCCCGTTGGGGTTTCAGGGGTACTTTCGCCGCCTAAATCCTCAAAACCGGCAGACAGATCCAGAGCGCCGCCCAAATCTTCCGTGGGAGTTTCTGCGTCTGTTTCTACAGGCTCAAGATCTCCAAGGCTGTCCAGACCATCCATCGAAAAATCGTCATTGGGTAAATCATCATTGTCAGACGACTCCGGATCTTCGGACAGGCCGTCTAACAGGCCGTCCGGAATGCTGAAATCATCTGCTTCTTCGGCGGCAGGCTCCGGTGTTGCAATGTCATTAAATCCATCCCCGCCGGGCGGGGCAAGATCGTCTGGTATGGTGTCCAGAAAAGCGCCAAAATCAATATCATCAGAAGGCTGTGCGGGGGGTTCGTCAGCAGGAGTGTCATCGGCAGCGGCCGGATTGAGGTCCATATCGTCTAAATCGTCAAGGGTAAAACCTGCGGAGATATCGTCGGAACCAAAAAGCTCGTCGGCAGAGGGGGGGGTATTACCGGCATGAGAAGGCCGGGCAGAGGGGGCGGCCCCATTGGGGCTGTTTGCCGACGGGGTAGGCTCATAGCCGGGGAGTTCCAGATCATCAATGATGGGTTCATCGCCGATGTGGCTGAAAGAGTCTTTAAATTCCCGGAGCGCTTGCAATGACGGCATATTAAGATATTTAAGTATCGGCCGATAATTGTAAAGAATATATGAAAACGATCACGACATCGGCCCTCCTTTTTCTTATTATCGGTTCTCTTGGGGCAGTAGATATCGAATCATATCAATTTATCGATCATCTTTTAAGCCTCCCGGGACCGGGCGCCCCGATAGTTTATGAGGATGCGGTTATATTTACCGCGTCGTCCGGCGTCCGCAGGGTGGGGGTGGCCTTTGCCTATGAGGGCTTTTCCAGGGTGTATTGGCTGCGAAAATTGTTGATTCCCCAGGACCCGCTTACTGCGGAAATTCCGCCGGGGGCAAAGGTTCCCGACCCGTACCGGGATTCGGGGCTGCTTTTTTATGTACATCAACTGCCGGAAAGCGTCAGGGATGCAAAGGCGGAAAATCCCCCTGTTTTGGAATACCGGGTGATCATCGACGGGCTTTGGACCACGGACCCCGCCAATACCCTTGCCAGGCGGGACACTGTTTCGGGCCTTCTGTATTCATACGTGCCCATCCCCGCGCTGGATAAAATTCCGATCATCCTCCGGGGACCGTCCGGGAGCCTTAATTTTTCTTTCAAAGGCCCTCCGGGGGAAGTTGTCACCGTGGCGGGCAGTTTTAACGGCTGGGACCCCTTTATGTACGAACTTGCCGAGGGCCCCGCAGGGGTCTATTCGCTGATTCTTCCCCTCCCTCCGGGGACCTATCAATATATTTTCTTTCATCGCGGTGAACGGTACCTTGACCCCTACAATTTCAGACGGGTCTACACACGGGAAGGAAAAGCTGCATCTGAAATCATTGTAGAGTAATAAGTATTTCGTAAAAAAAGCTTGCTTTTTCATAAAAACTCCGATATATTATAAAAATAGTCATAAATTATTTGATCTACAGAGTTTATATACATTGTGAAAGGGCAATTATTATGGCAGGATCAGAGATAATACATTGGTCACCTACTTTTTCAGTCGGAGTAAAACTCATTGATGATCAGCACCGGGAGCTTCTCGATTTAACCAATGATCTTTTTAATCATTGTGTAGGGGATGAAAAATCGGAACGGGCTTATTTTGAAAGTGTTATCGGCAAGGCGGTGCAGTATATCAGGGGTCACTTTTCTACCGAAGAAAAAATTATGATTGCAACGAACTATCCCGGTTATAAAGATCATAAAAGGGCTCACGACACCTTTGTGCTACAGGTTATTGAGCAGGCGCGGTCATTCGAGGAGAAGCGATCCTTTACCCTTCTCGCGTTTACCCGGTACCTTAAGGATTGGATACTTACCCATATTGCAGTAGTGGATAAAGAATATGTTGAATACTTTAAAAAAATAGCCACCCGTAAGGCCGATGGCAGGCTGACTATTACCCGGAGCGATATCCGCTAGCCTACTGCACTTCATCGTACGCATTACCCAACTCCTGCCCTGTTTCAGGGGCTTGCAATTTATTGAAAATCTTACTATTCTGTAACGAATTAGGTCTTTCTTTATCATTTTTTTCGGAGAGTAACATGAGCATCGACATCACCAAGATGCGGAATATCGGAATCAGCGCGCATATTGATTCAGGGAAAACCACCCTTTCTGAGCGTATTCTGTTTTACAGCAACAAAATTCATGCCATCCACGAGGTCCGGGGCAAGGACGGGGTGGGGGCGACTATGGATCACATGGAACTGGAGCGGGAGCGGGGAATTACTATCCAGTCCGCAGCGACCCAGGTTGAATGGAAGGATTACACGATCAACCTGATCGACACACCCGGACACGTGGACTTTACCATTGAGGTTGAGCGGTCCCTGCGGGTGCTTGACGGGGCTATTCTGGTGCTCTGCGCGGTCGGCGGGGTGCAGTCCCAGTCCATTACGGTAGACCGGCAGCTTAAGCGCTACCACGTTCCGCGCATCGCGTTTATCAACAAATGTGACCGTACCGGAGCCAATCCCTTTAAGGTGCGGATGCAGCTTCGGGAAAAACTCGGGCTTAATGCCGTGTTGATTCAGATTCCCATCGGGCTTGAGGACAAACTCGAAGGCATGGTGGATCTTATCACGATGAAAGCCGTTTATTTTGACGGCGACGCCGGTGAAACGATACGGTATGCGGAAATTCCGCCCCACCTCAAGGCCGACGCCGATAAGTACCGCGAAGAATTGATCGACGCCGTGTCGATGTTCTCCGATGACCTGGCGGAGAAATTTCTTTCCGGTGAGACAGTCGATGAGGAACTGATTCATCAGGCGATTCGCAAGGGGACTCTGGCAGAGCAGTTTGTTCCGGTTATGATGGGATCGGCGTACAAAAACAAGGGGATTCAGATTCTTCTGGACGGGGTGACCAACTATCTTCCCAATCCCACGGAAGTAAAGAACTATGGCCTCGACCTTGATCATAATGAGGAACGAAAGGAACTTGTTGCCGATGAGAAAAAACCCACGGTGGCCCTTGGCTTTAAACTTGAGGATGGCCAGTACGGTCAGCTTACCTATGTGCGTATTTATCAGGGAGCGCTGAAAAAGGGTGATGAACTTACCAATACCCGCGCCCGTAAACGTTTTAAGGTGGGCCGCCTTGTGCGTATGCATTCGGATAACATGGAAGACATTACCGAAGGCGCTCCCGGCGATATTGTGGCCCTTTTTGGGGTTGACTGCGCCAGCGGGGACACGTTCTGCGGAAGCGGGCTTAACTATGCCATGACTTCGATGTTCGTGCCCGAGCCGGTTATCTCCCTGTCGATTACGCCCAAGGATAAAAAATCCGCCGACCAAATGGCAAAGGCGCTGAACCGCTTTACCAAGGAAGATCCTACGTTCCGCACCTATGTTGATATTGAATCCAACCAGACGATCATCCAGGGAATGGGTGAGCTTCACCTTGAAGTATATGTCGAACGTATGCTCCGGGAATACAAGTGCGAAGTTGAAACCGGTATGCCGCAGGTTGCCTATCGCGAAGCAATAACACAGCGTTCCGAATTCAACTATACCCACAAAAAGCAGACCGGCGGTTCCGGCCAGTACGGACGTGTTGCCGGTTATATGGAGCCCTATGCCGACGGCGATTACGAATTTGTTGACAGCATCAAGGGAGGTTCGATTCCAAATGAGTTTATCCCAAGCTGTGATAAGGGATTCAAAGAGGCGGTCAAAAAAGGAAGCCTTATTGGGTTCCCCATTGTCAATATCCGCTGCGTAATCAACGACGGCCAGTCCCATCCGGTAGACTCCTCGGATATTGCGTTCCAGCTGGCGGCTATCGGGGCTTTCCGGGAAGCGTACGCCAAGGCCAAGGCGTGCATTCTGGAACCGATCATGAAGGTTTCTGTGGAAGGACCTACGGAATTCCAGGGAAATATTTTTGCATCAATTAACCAAAGGCGTGGTATAATATCCGCATCCACCGAAGACGGGACCTTCTCCCGGGTGGAGGCGGAGGTGCCCTTAAGCGAAATGTTCGGCTATTCGACAAACCTCCGTTCAATGACTCAGGGGAAGGCCGAGTTCACGATGGAATTTGAAAAGTACGGTAAGGTTCCGATGAGTATTTCCGATGCCCTTATCAAAGAGTATCAGGAAAAGCGCCGCAAAGAGCAGGGGCGCTAAACACTTTGTGTTTTAGGAGTTATCATGGTCAAGCAAGAACTGATACAGCGCAGTCCGGTACGAATATTTGAAAAATCGATCCACGGCGGGTTACAAGCCGGGGAGCTTGGAATTATTGCCTCGCAAAGCGGCATCGGGAAAACCTCGGTGCTGGTGCAGATTGCCCTGGATAAACTGCTTCAGGGAAAAAAGGTGATACATGTTTCTTTTACCCAGCATACCGATTATGTGCTTGCCTGGTACGAGGATATTTTTGATGAATATATCAGCAAGAAAAATCTGGAGAACGCCGCCGAAGTAAAGAACGAAGTGGTAAAGAACCGGGTGCTGATGAATTTTAATCAGGATGGCATGACCGGCGATCAGATTCTTAAAAGTCTTGGGGCGATGATCGTGGACGGCGGTTTTAAAGCCGAGGCTATCATCATCGACGGTCTTGATTTTTCCCGTATTGACCGTGATCGGATCGTCAGAACAAAGGATTTTGCCAGGGAACAGGGGATCGAGATTTGGTACAGCTGCACGGTAAACGGGGAAGGTTCCCAATACGACAAGCAGAATATCCCGCTGCTTATCAAAGATTATTTGGACCTTATTGAGGCGGTGATCGTTCTGGAACCCAGACCGGATCACATCGAACTTTCAGTTTCCAAGGATCGCGATACCTTTAACCCGAAAGCGTTTACCCTGCGGCTTGATCCCAAGACCCTGCTGATCCTGGAAGGGTAACCGGGAAGAGCATAGACCACTTTTGGATATTTTTCAGGAGTTGTTCGTGTGGTTTGTGGTTAAATTTCTTAAGGTATGCAATGCCGGATCGCCTGTGCGACGCCGCCTTTGCCGCAGCCTCCGGTGACGAATGCAGCAAGTGTTTTAAGCTCATCGCAGGCGTTGCCCATTGCGACGCCGGTTCCCGCGAAACGGATCATGTCGATATCATTGGCGCTGTCCCCGACGGCTATGCTGTTTTCCCGCATTATACCGGCTGCCTCAAGGATGATCCCCATTCCCTTTGATTTGCTTTCGCCTTTTATGATTCCCTCAAAATAGCCGCGCTGCGGGTACAGATAAAAATAATCACCGAGCAGGGCCTGTTCCTTTTTTGTGATTATTCCGTCCATCGTCAGTTTGGAAATAAAGGTCCCTTTGTAAGGACCTGAAAAATCATTTTTACTGCGAATGGGCAGAAGTTCCACGCCGTTTAATTTTATCCCCGTACCGTCCAGGTTGATTGCGTAAAGAGCCGTTTCGCCTTCAAAGACGCACCACTTTGAAATTGCAAGATAAAAGGCGCTTGCGGCAATAAGAATATTTTCCGGAACCCATTTGTGATAAATGGTTTTTAAGCCGCCGTTTTTTTCTTTTAATAAAACCTGGGCGCCGCCGCCCGCAACAATGCCGTCAACCCAGGGCGCCTTTTGAAATTCTTCCGGTATATTTGCAAGCGCCCGTCCGGTGTTCAGAAAAAAAGTATGTCCCTGTTTTCGCGCCGCTTCAATCTGTGCGATATCGTCATCGAAAGGCCCGCGCCCCTGGGTAACCAATGTACCGTCAATGTCAAGAAATACAGCTTTTTGAAAATTGTTCATCTGTTCTCCTACTATATAAATTTTTATTGTTGCCAAACAAGCCCCTTAGGGGTTACACTGCCTGCATGACCAGAGGCATTTTAATCGCAGGAAATGAATCGACCCTCAGCGCTGCCATAGAGGCTGAGGCGGCCAGGCGGGTGGAGCATTTTGCATATGCCCCTGTCCCCAACAGGTTCGCTTCTGCGGGGACCTTTTCTGCGGAAGGCGGCATTCCGAAAGAAGGCCTGGCCCGGCTGCCGTTCTCCTGGAACCCGGGGAGTCCGATTTCCGCACGCACACTGATGATTGCCGCGGAAAACCGGCTTGAGCATATTGATGAGGCGATCCTTGTCTGCGCCCCGCCGCCGGTGCGCCGCCCTGCGGCGGATCTTTCCGCCGCAGATATCGAAATAATGCTGAATGATCAAATCAAGGGCTGGTTTTTTCTTGTAAAAGAATTGGCCCTGGCATTCAGGGCAAAAAAATCGGGAACCCTTGCTCTGGTTTTTTCCGATATCGGCTCCGGCGGGGGAAAAGATGATGCGCCGGATCTCCTTGGGGCCGCCGCTTTTGCCTCTTTCCGCGCCTTTGCCCAGGGGCTCCTCTCCGCAGCCTTTAATGAGCCGTATCTGACCCTGGGTTTTTCGTCTTCCAGTGCAGGTGACGAGGCGGACTTTGCATCGTTCATTTTTAAAATCCTCGACGAGGGCAGCAGAAAGAACAACGGAAAGTGGCATAAATACGGCAAGTTAAACCTGTTTAACCGATAAACAGGAAGAAGAAAAGCAACCGCAAAGTCGAATAAGTAAAAGAAGTAAGGAAATTCCTTATTTTTGTATCTTCCCTTTTTCGACTGCGAACCGAAGGTTCGATTCGACTTCGCGGTTCAATATTAATAGTGCTATGTAAAGTACCGGACACCGGCGGCGAAAAGGTTTTGTTTTTTATTCCCCGGAATATTAATATGCACATATTCACCACACCGTTCCGAGTGGCCCATTTTTCCCAGGACCCTGCCGTCGGGACTGGTAAGTCCTTCGATTGCAAAATCTGATCCGTTGGGGTTATCCGGTTCATTTCCGGCCGGCTGGCCTGCTGCATCAACATAACAGAACGGAACCTGTCCGGTTTTGAACAATGCTTCTCCTTCTTTGGGATCGATAGCAAGGCGGCCTTCACCGTGACTCACGGGGATAAGGTGAACGGCGCCTTCCTGTTCCTGCGCAAGCCAGGGCGAAAGGGTTGACATCACTTTTGTGCGGACCATACGTGAAACATGGCGGCCGATGCGGTTGAACGTGAGGGTTGGCGCCGAAGCGTCTGCGTCACGGTACGTTCCGCAGGGCACAAGGCCGAGTTTGATCAGCGCCTGGAATCCGTTGCAGATTCCGATCATAAGGCCGTCACGTTTTTCCAGCAGGTTTGTTACCGCATCGGCAATCGCTGCTTCGCGTAATACATTGGCAATAAATTTTCCCGAGCCTTCCGGTTCATCCCCTGCGCTGAATCCGCCTGAAAGGGCTACGATCTGCGCTTCCCCAATGGCGGCTGCAAGTTCCCGGATTGAACCGGCAATGTCTTCGCGGTTCCGGTTTCTGAATATTACAAGACGCGTTTGGGCCCCCGCTTCGCGGAAAGACTTTTCCATATCCCACTCGCAGTTGGTCCCCGGAAAAACGGGCAGTACAACCAGAGGAGTAATATGGCGTGAAAGGTGGAGGCGAACCGTTGGTTTGTTGGAGGGTGAAAGGTGAGGGGCGTTTATTTTTTCCGTTGATGTCTGCGGATACACTTTTGCAAGCGGAGCTTCATAAAGCGCTTTAAGTTCCGCAAGTGAACATTCGGCGCCGGTAAACGCCTCCGAAAGGCGGCGCTCCTTCGTTTCGGTGACGCCTTTTATGTCATCAATTATGCGAAAGACAGGTTCTGTAATTACCGTTCCAAACATTTTCCAGGATTTCAGCGACATAAAAATGTCAGAGGCCATGACGTTATTTGCAAAAATCTTCCGATCGATTTCAACCAATACCGATCCCTGTTTCTCAAAATCTGCCGCTTCGGCAAACAGCAGGGCGGATTTTTTTACTTCTACACCGGTATTATTTCCAAAGGCCGTCATTGCAAGACTTACGGCGGCTCCGCCCGCGCATACGGGGCAGGCGGAACGGATACAACTTTTTCCGTCAGATGCAGTTATTCCGCTTAACGCGGCAAGGGCGTTCATAGTATCCCGGAAATTTTTCCATTCATTTTTATCGGCAGATGCGGTGTTTCCCGTCAATTGAGCGAACAGAATGATAACGTTGCCGGTCTCTCCGCTTAATGCGCCGGAACGTACCGCCGCCGCCGGAGCGGCGCCTGCGGCAAATGCAACCAGGGTCGGCGGAACGGTGATGTTGATATTAGAAGCCTTATAATTGCCCGACATGGAATCTTTGCCGCCGATGGCAGGAACGCCGAGGGCAAGCTGCGCTTCCAGCGCGCCAAGGAGAGCTGCCGCCGGTTTGCCCCAGGACTCACCTGATTCGGGGCGCTCAAAATATTCCTGAAAACTCAAGTATGCATTCCACGGATTTCCCCCCAGGCAGGCGAATTTTGCCAGGGCTTCCCGGACGCTGCCCTTTGCCCCTTCATAGGGATTTTTTTCCATCTGTTCAGGATCATAGCCAAAAGTCATAAGACTTGCCGTGGCGGACTGCAAATCCCGCGAGGGGAGAAGGGCCGCCATTCCGCATTCGGGAGTTCCCTGATCTTTGCCGCCCCAGGGGAACAGCACCGATGCGGCTCCTATGGACCCGTCAAAGCATTCCTGTAACCCGCGGCGGCTGCATGACCTGAGCGAGGACAATTCTTTTTTTAGACTGTCCAAAATGGTGTCAGTCACCTGCCGCCGGCAGGCGGCTTGCTCAAATCCCATCTTTTTCATATTCTTCGTGCTGTTCGTGGTAAAATTCCCGGCAGACAAAAATGCTTCCGCCTGCCGGGGCGCCCCATTGGTGTCGAGAAATTGACGGGAGAGGTCTACAATGGTTTTACCCCGCCAACTCATGCGGAGATGCGGATCATGACTGCCTGAAACCTGAGCTATCACCACGGCGTCGAGGTTTTCTGCGGCAGCGGCCCCGATAAAGGCGCCGGCGTCTCCGGCGGCAACCACCACCGCCATCCGCTCCTGGGATTCGGAAATTGCAAGCTCAATGCCGTTAAGCCCGGCATATTTTTTTAATACCGTATCAAGGTTGATATCCAGCCCTGCCGCCAGCTCGCCGACTGCCACCGAAACTCCGCCTGCGCCAAAGTCGTTACAGCGTTTGATAAGATGCGCCGCCCGGGGGTTTCTGAACAGGCGCTGGAGTTTCCGCTCTTCAACGGCATTTCCCTTCTGCACCTCAGCCCCGGCGGTCTCCACCGAAACGCCGGTATGCACCTTGGATGATCCCGTTGCGCCGCCTATGCCGTCACGCCCGGTTTTGCCGCCGACAAGGATCACAAGGTCGCCGGGCGCCGGTTCCTCGCGGCGCACCCAGTCTGCAGGTACGGCGGCAATGACTCCGCCCAGCTCCATCCGCTTTGCCAGGAAACCGGGATGGTAAAATTCCGCTACCTGCCCGGTAGCGATTCCTATCTGGTTTCCATAAGATGAATATCCTGCGGCGGCTTCCCGGGCAATTTTGATCTGGGGCAGTTTTCCCGGCAGGGTTTCTTCCATACTTACCCGCGGATCGCCGCCGCCTGAGATACGCATTGCCTGGTGAACATACGCCCGCCCGGAAAGGGGATCACGGATGGCGCCGCCCAAACAAGTTGCCGCCCCGCCGAATGGTTCTATTTCCGTAGGATGGTTGTGGGTCTCGTTTTTAAAAAGCAGCAGCCAGGGTTCTGATGTGCCGTCTTTGAATTGGGCGTTTATTTTTATCGTACAGGCGTTGATCTCATCAGACTCATCAACATCATCGGCAAGGCCGCGTTTTTTTAAAACCTTTGCCCCAATGGTTGCCATGTCCATAAGGCTGCGCTTTCGGTTTTTTGCGTTATCGCCGTACACTTCCCTGCGCGCTTCTTCATATAAGACAAGGGCATTATTAAGTGATGGGGCCAGCGGTCCTGCGCTTATCCCGATTTTTTCCAAAGCGGTGTTGAACGTGGTGTGCCGGCAATGATCCGACCAGTACGTGTCCAAAACCCGCAGTTCCGCCAGCGTTGGATCACGATTAATTGAAATAAAATGATTTCGGCAAAATTGTAAATCTTCAACCGACATTGCAAGTCCGTATTCTTGCGCCAGTTTCGCCAGATCCTCTGTTCCGTCTGCGGCGGTAAACCCGGTCAGGACAGGCACATCTTCGACCCGGACTTCCGGTTCTCCGGGGGATGCGGGTAATGCCTCCGGAGCCTCACGGGAATCCACAGGATTGATAAGATACTGTTTTACCGCATCCAGCGCCGCATCGGAAAGAGGCACGGAGGCGGGAGTTATGATATACACACGGGCGGAGCGGATAACGGGCTTTATCCCCGCCGCCAGTTCAATACATTGTTCCGCCGAATCGGATCGCTGATCGTATTGACCGGGAAGATATTCAACCGTAAAAAAAAGATCGCCTTTTTCGGCAGGAACAGAATCGCGGATAAAAGTCGTGTCGCATTGGGGCTCGGAAAAAACCAGATCCACTGCACGCTTAAAATGTACTTCATCAAGTCCCGAAGCATCGTACCGGTTAAGGATACGCAGACCCTTCAGGCAGGCAAGGGCAGGATACTGATTTCCGAGAAACCCCGCCAGTTCAGTTTGCAGCTGCCGGGCTTCTACGTCAAACCCTTCTTTCTTTTCCACATATACCCGTCTCACCGTCATGGAACTGCTCCTTGGTTCTATTATCCCGGTATGCCATGACGTTGACAATATGGGCGGGGAAGGTTATTCTGTCGTAGATGATAAGGTCCAGTAGCTCAGTGGATAGAGCGGCCGCCTCCTAAGCGGCAGGTCGGTGGTTCGATTCCACTCTGGATCAATACCTTTTTAACAGGCCTATGTATACGGCGATAAAACTACTCCGAGTAGGTAAAGCGCCGGGAATGAATGACAGGAATACCTTCATACTCACCTGCATCAGCAAACAAATCTGTAAGGCCTTCGGGGATTGCCGCAGGGGGAACATCGGCGGAGACAGTCAGGCGGCCTGCCTCGGCATGTTTTGCCCCAAGGTGAAAAACATAATTGACCGCGTCGGAAACTACGGTGCCGGTTTTGCCGGGCGCGCGAAAAATGGTACTGCCGTAATGCAGGGCAAAAGTAATATCCACGGGGATTGAAAGGCCGAGTTTTTCGATACTCATAAGCGGCGTTCCCATGATCATCAGAAGGCTTGCCGTGACAGCTGCCTGCCCGTTTGCCGCCCTGGGCGGGATCAGAAACAGACAGTTCGATTCAGTTTCCATCCAGAGCAGGGGCGCTGCTTCGAGGAGGCGCTGCTGCAAAAAATCCCGCAGACGGTTTTTTACGGTTCTGATATCCGATTCACTCAGGCGGGAGCGGAGGTTTGTTTTTCCTGAAAGGGAGACAAAAAGAAAAAAGAAATTTGCAGTCGTTCCCGATCGTATCGAAGACCAGCCTTCAAATTTTCCCGCAGGAAGTTTGGGGGCCTTCCACCCGGGCCTGTCTTCGTTTGCCTTTCCCGCTTCATCGTTCACCAGCGCCTGAATTTTTTTCAGCGCTGCAGGAGGAATGCCGGAAACATCCAGGAATGCCTCGTCATCCGCCGCGCCTTTATATTTTTCCAGATCCGATACTTTTTTTATTTTAACAAGTTCCGCAGTTTTTTTGGTAAACCCCAGCGGGAGGATTTTTTTTGCGGTAAAAAAAAGTACCTTCATTATTTTTCCATCCCTGTTTTGTATAACCGGTACTTGCCGCCGAAACCGGATTTTTCCGGAGTAAATAAATTCATGGTGATGTCGTCCATGCTGGCAGAAAGATTGTAGGAAACTGCCATTGAATTGATTGCCGCCATGGCTTCCATGTCGATGGCCTGCTTTACTGTGTCGTTTTTGAGCCGCTCCATCTCGTTGGCAGAATACCACACCGGCCCTGTTTGTGCGCCGATTCTGACGCTGATGGGGCTGTTGAGCGGATTACGTAATTTATTATAGAAGAAAAGTTCGTGGAGTATATCCATACCGCAATAGACAGCCATTTTTTCCTTATGCCCGACGAGAAAAGCTGCCAGCGCGCCGTCTCCTTCCCAGGTCCACAGGCGGCCCTGTCGGCTGGTCACCGCTCTGCTTACGATGGCCCGCATATCATTATAGGCTTTTTCGATTTTGTTCCGGGGATTCTGCCGTACAAGAACTGAATTGCCGGCGATATCCAGCCGCAGAACCGTCATCCGCCGCTCGTCACCGTTTTGAAGGCGGCCCCAATTAGGACTTATCCGCTCACTCTGGTTTTCAAAAAACTGACCGGAAACCGGATCAAAACTGTACCCCTCATGAATAAGACCGGCTACTACGTCATTGAGGCCATGCAGGGCGTAGCGCCGGCCCATGTACCCCTTGGCATCGATCTGGATCAGCGCCTCCACAAAGTCGACAAAGTAATCATCCTGGATCATGTCGGCGACAATACGCTGGGCGGCGTTCTGGTTTGATATGGGCATCCCCTCGCTCAACCCGGTGCGCTTGTAAATATTATAATGCGGGTTTACCAGCCGGGCAAAACGGATCATCATATCAACCGGAAGAGAAAGTTGTAAACATTTCCGCAGGAAACTCGAATTGGCGTT
The DNA here is from genome assembly GCA_031261385.1 of Treponema sp. Taxonomy (GTDB): domain Bacteria; phylum Spirochaetota; class Spirochaetia; order Treponematales; family Breznakiellaceae; genus JAISJS01. The sequence goes on along the minus strand of JAISJS010000012.1, from coordinate 2,833 downwards.
TTTAATTTTCATGGAGGACTTCTTCCCTGCGCGGCCCCGCATGAATGAGTGCATCGTCAAGCGTTTCCCGGATATTGACTGCGCCGATTTCTTCGATAAAGCCCGCCTTATCCAGCGCTTTCTGCGGCTGTTCGCGTATTTCGCTTATGATAAGCCGTACCTTGCTGCGGCGGCACTGGAACAGAAACGACTCCAGCGCCGCAATTCCCGTAGAATCAATCGCGGGAACATCCTTCATCCGCAAAATAAACGCCCGCGGTTTTTTTGCCACACTGCGGAGAATGTTTTGCAGCGTATCCGCTACGCCGAAGAAGAACGGCCCGTCAATTTTATATACTTCAATATCTTTTTGATGAAGCGCCTTGATCGAGTCCGCCGCAACCACCCGGTTCTCAATATCACCATAGGCAAGTTCCGCGATAAGTTCATCGTTCTCGGATTTGATCGTTCCAAGCTCAACCATGCGCCGCAGGAAAAGGAAAATCGCCAGCACTACACCCACCTCAACGGCAAAAGTCAGATCAAACGCAATGGTTAATGCAAAGGTGGTGATAAGAACGATTGCATCGCTTTTGGGAGCGGTTTTAATAATACGGATGAAGCGGGGAACATTGCTCATATCCCAGGAAACTACCATCAGCACGGCGGAAAGACTTGCCAGCGGAATCGCCGCAGCCGCCGGTGCAAGCAGCAGGATGAACAGGACCAGGGTGATCGAATGAACAATTCCTGCGATGGGGCTTACTGCCCCTGATTTGATGTTGGCGGCAGTGCGGGCGATGGCGCCGGTTGCAGGTATGCCGCCGAAAATTGCCGAGGCAATGTTGCCGATTCCCTGCGCCATAAGTTCGGTGTTGGAGTTATGCCGGTCTCCGGTCATACCGTCCGCCACCACCGCAGAAAGGAGCGACTCAATCGCCGCAAGCAGAGCGATGGTGAACGCATCGGGAAACACATCCCGCACAATAGTCCAGGAAATGGGCGGTATATGGGGAACCGGCAGGGTGGAAGGAATGCCGCCAAAACGGCTTCCGATAGTATCAACTGGAAGCGAAAAGAACACGCACACCAGCGTAAGAACCAGCACCCCGGCCGCCGCGCCGGGAATACGCGGAATAAAGCGCCGCAGCAAAATGATAATCGCCATCGCGCCAACGCCCACGCAGACCGTTACCGGATTGATAGTCCTGACAGCGGCAAAATATTCACTCCACTCGGCAAAGAAACCGGGAGAACTGCGGGCGATGTCCAGCCCCAAAAAATCCTTAACCTGCTGGGAAAAAATCAGCACACCGATACCGGTGGTAAAGCCCGTGGTAACCGGATAGGGAATATATTTGATGAAGCGCCCCAGCCCGCTTGCCCCCATTGCAATAAGCATGAGCCCCGCCAGCACCGTGGCGGCAATCAATCCCGCCATACCGTGTTTTGTAATCACCCCGTAGATGATAACGACAAAGGCTCCGGTCGGCCCGCCAATCTGAAACTTGCTGCCCCCCAGGGCGCTGATGCAGAACCCGGCAATGATCGCCGTGTACAAGCCCTGCGCCGGCGTACCTCCCGCCGCGATACTGAACGCCATCGCCAGCGGCAGAGCCACAATCCCCACGATAAGACCGGCAAGACTGTCCCTGCCGAACGATTTCCAGCTATATCCGTTCTCGCCCCTGGAAAATATTTCAAAAGTCCGCGGAATAAAATCCTTGAGGGAGATAAGTTTAAATGACGCCATAAGGCAGTATAGGGGAGAAATTGGTATCTTGTCTATAATATTGCTTTATTATGCAGCTATTCCAAATTCAAGAGAGAATACAAACCGCAAAGTCGAAGAAGTCGAAAAAGGAAGGAAATTTTCTTATTCCTTCTTTAACTTATTCGACTTTGCGGTTAAATTTCTTCCGATTTTTTTCTCATTTGGAATTACTGTTTATTATGCTGTATTGCGCAACCATATCTTCAAAACCAATACGCTGGTTTGCCGGGCTTGGAGAAGGCAGCAGATAATACGGAACATTATACTTTGACGCGCAAAGCAATTCATATAAGGTAAATGCCTTTTTGCCGGTCAAAAACACCGCGTTAATTTTTGCCGTTTTAAATATTTTGCTAAAATCATTTGGGACAGGATTTTTTATTGAAGAATCCGCAGCGCCTGTAATTTCACATTCCGCAATAACATCCCACATGGCAATGTGTTTATCACGCAGAAACTTTTTTTTCGCTTCGATAGTGCCGTTGAGATAAATCTCATCAGGATAAATCTTATTGAGATTTGTTTGATAGACCGCTTCCAAAATTTTCCACAGCCTGTTTTGCGGGTTGCCGTAGTAAAAGCCTTCCGCCCGCGACTTGGGTGACGGCAAGCTGCCAAGCAGCAGAACCGTTGAGCGTTCGTCGTACACCGGCGGGATGGTATGTTTGATATGGTGCGGAGTGAGCATTTGAATTAAGTATAATAAAGCGATGAAACGTTGGCAACCTGATAAAATATAAGCGAAATGGATATTGCGTTCTATGCAAAATAAGCTGCAAAAATAGCAAATTTTAAGGGCTTGTAAACTATGGATCAATGCTATACTCTGAACCGAACGTGAATATATATGAATAAGCTCAAACGTCTGCTAAACCGCTATTTATTCTCTGATGATTTATCCCGCGATGCACGCGTACTCAATATGGTTTGTATCCTTGGGTTTCTTGCCGGTATTGCAACGCTCGTGACGCGGATCTTTGAGCATTTACCGCCCATTACCATTGGCGTAATGGTTGCGTATGTCGTCTCGATTATCGGTCTTTTTTTTATTGTTAACCGTTTTAATGCGCACGAAGGGGC
>JAISJS010000083.1 GCA_031261385.1 Treponema sp. | reverse complement strand
GCCAGGCACTTTTTGCCGAGCAGGGCGTTTCCGCCGTAACCCGAACCGTAGGACCAGATTTCGCGAGTCTCGGGGAAGTGGGAGATGTACTTGTTTTCGATAGGGGCGCAGGGCCATTTGCCGTTGTCCTGCTCACCGGCGGCAAGGGGCTTTCCGACGGAGTGGTAACAGGGCACGTAGAAACCATCAGAACCGAGAACATCGAGCACTTTGGTCCCGACGCGGGTCATAATGTGCATATTGGCGACGACATAGGCTGAATCGGTAATTTCGATGCCGATTTTGGCAATATCAGAACCGACCGGGCCCATCGAGAACGGGATCACATACATGGTGCGTCCCTTCATGCTGCCCTTATAGAGGCCTGTCATGGTCTTTTTGAGTTCTGCGGGATCGATCCAGTTGTTGGTGGGACCGGCATCGGCCTCGCTCTCGCTGGCGATATAGGTGCGGTTTTCAACCCGGGCCACGTCTGAAGGGTCCGAACGGAAAAGGTAGGAATTGGGCTTTTTGGCCAGCTTGGTGGCAAGACCCGCTTTTTCGGTGATTTCGATCATGCGGTCATATTCTGCCTGACCGCCTTCGCACACTTCGACTGAATCGGGGGTCATCAGGGCAACCGCTTCTTCAACCCACTTCTTTAACCCTGCATGTTTAAGATCCTGTACCTTCATAAATACTCCTTATTATAGTGAAATGATATTAAAAACAGATAAATCTTCTTATAAATACAAGACTATAGAAAAAAGGGGCTTTTTGCAAGAGGGCGCCTGGCGCCATTTACATAAGGTTGACAGCAATTTCTATAAGGTTTATAGTATACAAGTATAAGGTTTATAGGAGAAATTTGCTGTGCCGGGAATTCGTAAACACGGAGAAGATGTCCGCGATTTTATTGTAAATAATGTCACCGATAATCCCAAAGGGATTGTAACTTTTACCGCCCTGCATTTTGGTATATCGCGGCCTGCGGTTCATAAGCATATCAAGAAACTTATAGAGGAAAATGTCCTTGAATATGATGACCTGCACTATTACTTAAAATCCGAATCGTTTGCCCATAAATACAAAATTAACAAGGATTTATCCGAAGACACAGTATGGGAAACAGATATAAAAAAGTATTTTCAAAATGTAAGCGAAAATGTAAAACGAATTTTGGTCTATGGTTTTATGGAGATCTTTAATAATGCAATAGAGCATTCGCAGGGGAAAAATATATCTGTTACAATAAAGCAGAATAAGTTTTTTAGCGAACTTTGGATAGTTGATGACGGGATTGGTATTTTTGCAAAAATTCAAAATAAATTTAATTTATTAAACGAACAGGATGCTTTGCTTGAATTGACCAAGGGCAAAAGAACTACCGAAAAATCGCGGCATTCCGGACAGGGAATATTTTTTACCTCAAAAATGTTCGATTATTTTTTGATTAGCTCCGATGGAATACATTTCATTGCCGGTGATGATGAAAATAAAGCAGCGCCGGAAACACCCAAAAATATAAAAATGAAAAAGGGGACACTGGTATCAATGCGATTGCTCCATTCGACAAAGCGCACACCAAAAGAGATATTTGATACATTCTCCAAAAACGAATTTGAATTTGACCGGACTATTGTTCCCGTCAAAATGGCAAAAGACGATGACCTGGTTTCCCGCTCGCAGGCGCGCCGGATACTGAACGGGCTGGAATTATTTTCCGAGGTCACCCTTGATTTTGCCTCCATTCAATATATTGGCCAGGCGTTTGCCGATGAAATATTCCGCGTGTTTCCCTCAATGAACCCCAATACCAATATTATTGCTGTAAATGCAAATGACGATGTGGCGGGTATGATAAAGCGGGCAAGAAATACGAGGATATAGTGACTGGCGCCTTTTAAATCAACCACGAACGGCACGAACAAAGAAGATGGTTTTAAACCTCATTCGGGCTTGTTCGTGTGGTTCGTGGTAAATCTCTTAAATATTGGCTTAAGCAGTCAAGCTAAACACCGCGCCGGTGGCTGCTGCGGCGGCTGTGGCAGAATATGGCATGGCGGCGCTTGCGGCCTGGGCGGTGCGGATTTGGTTTTCGTACTGTTCGATGAGGGCGTTGATTCGCTGCTCGGAGGTTTCGCCGGCGGCGCCGAAGGAAGGCTCGGGTTGTTTTTTAAGCCGGGTAAGCTGTTCAATCAGGGTATCGAGGATTTTGAGCCGGTTGATCGACACCCCGTGGACCCCCTCGGGGGCGGGAACGCCGGAGACATGACGGAAATGGGAATAGATATACGCTGAAGGCGCCACGGGCAGGGATGTTCTGCCTCCCCGGGATACGTTGATTGCGTATCCGATGCTGGGAAATGCGCTGACAGGTATAGTTCCGATACTCATACTTTAAATATCGGAAAACGGAAAAAAAAGTTAATCCCTGTTCAGCCGGTGCCATTCGGAAATGCGCCGTTCCAGCGGGCGTATCTCATCCCGGGATACATGGCGGACCCGCTCGTGGAGGTAGGGGAGGATGACGCGCTCTTTTATGGCGGTCCAGTTCCAGGGAAGGATGTTGGGCGGGAAAAGAAAATTTTCCGGGGGCATACGGCCCAGTAGACTCGGGTAAAACTGGGGAAAAATTTGTTCGGTTACGGGGCGTAACGCAGAAAAACCGCCTGCAAGGCCGAAGGAAGTTTCGATGAGCCTGATTTCCCTGCTTTTTTCAAGAAGCAGGCGCTGGGTATCGGCCTGGAAAAACCAGCGGGTAAAAGCGGCTGCGGCTTTTTTTGCTTTTCCCTGTTTGGGAATGCCGTAATACACCGAACCTCCAATCAGGGGGATGGCAGATTTTTCGGCAACCCAGCGGAAATCAAGACTGCTCCGCTGGTCTTCTGCAAGGGTAAAAAGGGCGGAGCTGTCCAGATAGGCAAAGAGAATGCGGCCTGAGAGGGCAAGCTTTTCCGGCGGTTCATAAAAATATTTGAAGGTAAAATCTTCTTCAGCCTGAACACTGGTATTTACCCCGGTTGTCCAGTCATACACAAAGGTCATAGCCCGTTCAAGCGCCGCCTGATCCCAGGCCAGCGGGTCTGCCTCCCGGAAGGAGGTGTTGAACAGCGCGGCGGTGATGAATAAAAAATCATCGTTCCAGGCAGGGGAAAAGCCCATCCGGGTATACACGCCGTTATTTTCGGCATTAAAGGCTTTCCCGAGGGTTTTTATCTCATCAAAACCGATGGTAAAGGGGTTGGAGAGGAGATCCTGTTTGTCGCGGGCAAAAACAAGGGCGGGGATATTGAACGAAACCGGCAGGAGGTACTGCCGCCCCTCAATTTTGCCCAGGGCCAAAAGCCGGGGATAAAACGCATTTGACGTAATGGACCGGTTCTTTAAAAAGCCATCCAGGGGTTTAAAAAAGGCCCGGGTGGAGGCGCTCTTGAGCCAGCTGCCGACGACAATGTCGGGGTAAACACCGGCGCCGATGAGCCGCTGGGCGGGGGATTCAAAATAACGGGTTTCTACCTTGTATTGATCCTGGCTGGAATTGAAATATTCGGTGTACAGGGCAAATTCGGGCCGGTCGGTCCACAGTACCGCTGTTTTGCCGCGGCCGGCGGAGCAGGAACCCAGAATGAGGATAAAAGCGGCTGATAAAACGATGCAGAACACCGCGCCCCGCCTTTGTGCGGAAATTGATGAATGAAGCATTAATAAATCCTATTTTGACCGCGTACGCTTGTCAATCCGCTGTTTGAAGAGTATGATTGTAGTGATGCAAGTACGAGATGCCCAGGTTGTCAGACTTATCGAACGGATTGGTGAACACTACCGTACCAATATCTCCAACCGCTATATCCGGCCGGCGCTGCTTCAGCTTCCCCTGGAGAAGCAGTCCTGGGATCAGATAGAGGTTCTTACGGAAAAATTTGAACAATTTCGGTACCAGGGGTTTCACCTGGATGAATTGTACCGTCAAATATCTGCCGCCGCCCGTTTCGTCGCCCTGACCCGGCGGGAACTGGCCCCATCCCTGCGAAACCGTCTTGGCGGAGGGGGAGGCGGGCCGGACAAGGTACTCCGGGACATGGCGGTGAACAACTTCGGTTCAAATCTCCAGCTTTTTGCGGATCTGCTCAACGAACTCTACGTGAGCCTTGTGGAACTTGACAAAGCCGATTCCAAGGGTCACAAGCCCCTGTACCTGCAGATACCCGAACTTCAGGACATAGGCAGACAGCTTGTGGGCTGAAGCAGAAGAGAAAAACCACAAACCTCACGAAGGATTTGAAACCTCGTTCGTGTGGTTCGTGGTAAAATTTTTCCGGCTCAAAAGTCGGCTTCGCCTAATTGCTTTGCCGTATCGTAAATAATCCGGTAGACCTCGGTAATTTTTTCCTCATCAATGCTGGAGAAGGCGACCCGGAGGCAGTATTCCCCGAGGGCGATCGCCCCAATGCCGTGTTTGGCAAGCAGTTCCTGCCGGAGGGTTTCGGCGTCCACGCCAACACAGCGGAAACTCATAAAGTACCCCGAATTAAAGGGCATGGGTTTAAGGACCGGGTGATCGGGGTTTTCCGCAATAAACGATTTTACCAGCCGGTAGCGCCGCTTCATCATTTCAAAGTACTTGGCTTTTTCGCCGGGGGTGCGCTTGTCTTCCATCGCCTTGAGCATAAGATACTGGGCGGGGGTATTGGCGCAGGAAACCGAGGACCGTATCGCCCCCATAAGTTTTTTTACCATGGCGTCGTAATGGACGGTACTTAAACCTTTTGAGCCAAAGGTGAGGAAGCCCATGCGCAGACCCCAGACATAATCTTCCTTGATGGGACCGTCAATTTTGACTGCCAGAACCTTTTCGTGGAGATTGGCGAAACGGACAAAAAGGGATTCCTTGCTGATGTTTTCCTCGTAGAAAAGACCGAAGTACGCATCATCGCAGACCACCAGTACATCCGATCCGTTTTCTGCAGCCTTCCGGATGATGTTTACCAGGGCGTTCTCTTCGGAGATCGTCGGGGCGTAGCCTGAGGGGTTGTTGGGAAAGTTAAAGATGATCCGCACCTGTCCGGTTTCCGCCGCCTTGTTCACCGCCGCTTCAATGGCGTTGAGATCGAGGCCGGGCCCGGCGTCAAAAAACGGAACGCCGATGATTTGCGTTCCCCGGCGTACTTCAAAAATAAGGCTGTAATTATCCCAGCATGGGTCGCTGGCGATGATATTGCCCCCCTTGCTGAGGAACAGGTCCGCCATGCAGGAGAGCCCTGAAGTAAGGCCGGGAACCACTACGGGAAGGGAAATTTTTTCCGGGTCAAGGGAAGGGTTTTTTTGGATCATCAGGTCCCGCCATACGGTACGGGCCTTTTCTACCCCGGCAGTTGGGGCATAGGCGACGGATTCTTCGGGGCTTAATGCGGCCATGTTATCGGCAATCGCCGAGAGTATCAGCGGAACGCCTTTGCTGTAGGCCATGCCGATAGTACCGTTTGCGAGGGTTGCGGATTTTTTTGCCTCCGCAGACTGGGCAATAATGCCCTTGGGAAAATAGAAGCGGCGTCCCAAATTTGACAGGAGCCGCCCTGCAATGGTTCCGTCCAATACGGTGTTGAGTTCATCTGCCAAGGGATTCATAATTATATCAGTTTCATGGAAATAGGCTTGCTAGTCAACTCCTTGCGGGGCAACGTCTGCGGCGTTACAATAAACGTATGGATCAAAACGAAACCGCAGAAATCCTCACCGCCTTTCGCTCGGAAATGGCAAAACGGATTGTAGGTCAGCGGGAGATGGTTGACGGCCTTCTTGCCGCCCTTGTTGCCGGGGGGCACATCCTGCTTGAGGGGGTTCCGGGGCTGGCAAAAACCCTGGCGGTAAAGAGCCTTGCCGAAATCACCGGTTTGAGCTTTAAGCGGCTGCAGTTTACTCCGGACCTGCTCCCCGCCGACCTTACCGGTACCCTTATCTGGGAACAGGGGACGGGAACTTTTTCGGTACGCCGGGGGCCGGTATTTGCCAATGTGATCCTTGCCGATGAAATAAACCGGGCGCCGGCAAAAGTGCAATCGGCCCTGCTTGAGGCAATGGAAGAGCGGCAGGTTACCATCGGGGAAACAAGCTATCCGCTGCCCGACCCCTTTTTTGTGCTTGCTACGGAAAACCCGATTGAGCATGAGGGGACCTATGCCCTGCCCGAGGCGGAACTGGATCGGTCTCTCCTTAAATTATTGATACGTTACCCCGAACCCGAAGAAGAACTTGAAATTCTCCGCCGGGGGGCGGCGTTGTCACCGTCCGGCGCCGAAAAGAAAGGTCCGCCCCTTGCCCCTGTTTTAACTGCCGCCGCCCTTGCGCGCCTGCGGGAAGCGGCGGACGCTGTCCACGTTGATGGGCGGATAGAAAAGTACATTGTTTCCGTGGTCGCCGCTACACGGCCTGCAGCCGCGGAAGGCCTCTACCGGCATATTTCCTTTGGCGCTTCTCCGCGCGCTTCAATTGCCCTTTCCCGTATTTCGCGGATCTTTGCCCTTTTTGCCGGCCGCACTTTTGTCTCCCCTGAAGATGTTAAGGCGGCCTCCTGCCCGGTACTGCGGCACCGGCTGGTGCTTTCCTATGAGGCGGAGGCCGACGGCCTTGATCCTGATGCGGTAATTTCCCGGATTTTGGCTCATGTCCCCATCCCCTGATCTACGGAAGTAAAAGTGGACCGTCATGAATTGTTACGCCGAATCACCACCTTTCCCCTGATTGCCGCCTCTCTTGCCGAAGATATATTGGTAGGGGACTTTGGCTCCGTTTTTAAGGGACAGGGGATAGAGTTCGATGAAGTCCGCCGTTATGAGCGCGGCGACGACATACGTTCCATTGACTGGAACGCCGGCGCCCGTTTTGGAATTCCCTTCGTCAAGTTGTACCGGGAGGAACGGGACCTGACCGTTCTGGTTATTCTGGATATTTCTGCATCGATGGGGGGGAACGATCTTACCCAGGTCCCCGGTACGGAACCGGTAAGCCGTTATGAGCAGGCCCTGCTTGCCGCCGCCCTGATACTTTTCTCCGCCGAGCGGACAGGCCAGCGGGCGGGGGCTCTTTTTTTTGACAAGGAAATACGCAGGGTGTTTCCTCCCAAAAAAGGCCGGCGGAATACCATGGCGATCATCACCGGGGCGCTGAACTTTCAGGGCAGCTTGTCAGATCAGGGAAGTGATCTGGGCGCAGCCCTTGTCGGCGCGGGACGGCTCCTTAAACGGCGGAGCCTTGCCGTGGTTATTTCGGATTTTTTCAGCGTGAACTGGGAACAGCAGCTTGGGGATCTTTCCCGCGCTCACGATGTTATCGCCATCAGGATAAGCGATCCCCTGGATGAAAAAATGCCAAACGCGGGGCTCCTTTCACTGGAAGATCCTGAAACAGGGATACGGATACAGGGGACCACCGGGTTTTCCGGTTTCCGCTCGGCCTGGAAGGACTGGCATGATGAAAAAGCACAGCTCTGGGAAAGTCTCTGCCGGCGCGCCGGAGCCGCCCATTTGGAATTGTCCACTCAGGCGGATGCAGCTGCGGCGCTGTTCCGTTTCTTTAAAGGTGAAGTCCGGCCGGCAGGCAGGACAGGTCGGCGGTGAATTTTTATCTTGTGCCCCAGACGGTGTTTGTCGGTGACCGCGCTGTTTTATCGATCCCCCTGGATGATGATACGGCGGCGGGGATTCCGGGGCTTGTTCTGGAGCCGTCTTCGCCGGGGTTTCCCGCTGAACTTGCCGCGCTCGCCGACCCGGTAATACACCGCCTTGTCCTGGAGCGCCGCGGGGAGAATGCCAGACTTTTTTTGGAGTTTTCTGCCTGGTCGCCGGGCCGCCTCGAAATCCCTCCGTTTGATATCGGGGGGGTAAATTTCAGCGGCCTGTATATTGACGTAAGTTCCATATTGGGGACCGGCGAAACGGCCTCAGTGCTTTCAGCTCCCGCCCTGCCCCTGGCGATTCCCGGCACCAGCCTTTTGATATACGGAACGGTGACGGCGGGAATTTTTATTCTGCTTGCGGTGATATGGGCGGGAATTTGGGGGCCGAAGAATTTCAGAAACTGGATACAAAAGCGAAAACGGCTGCGTTTGATTCGTTCCCTTTTGGGAATGGAAAGGCGGATCCGGCGGCGTCTTTTAAAAAGCGGTGAAAAAAATTACGGGGCGATGCTGAATTATCTTTCCATCGAATTTAGAAAATTTCTTTCGCTTATCACCGGGGAGGACTGCCGGGCAATGACGGCGGGGGAACTCGGAAAAATAGCTCCCCTGGTTACGGACGCCGACCCGGTTCTAACCGGGGAATTTTTAGGGGCTTTTTTTCGCTGCTGTGATGATCTCCGTTTTAGCGGGGTGGAAATTACCGTTCCTGAACTCCTGCTCCTTCTGGAAGAGGTAAGGCGTTTTGCGGAAACTTTCGACCGTGTTGAAAGAGGGAAAATATGAGTATAGGTTTTGAGTATCCCCTTTTTATCGCCGCAGGATGTATCGCCATACCGCTTGCCATTCTTATTGCCCGCCGGACAAAAAATATTTTTCATGTATTTCTTCCGCTGGGAGCCCCCGGCGGAATTCCGTTTAAGCCGCCCTTCAACGCGGAAGCTCTGGTGAAAGTGCTTCGCATCCTTGAATACTCAGGGGTTTTCCTGCTGTTTGTAAGCGCCGCCGCCCCCGTGCTGAAAACTACGGAGACAGTGTTTTTAAACCGGGGGGCAGATATTATTTTTGTTATTGATACCAGTCCCAGCATGGCGGGGATCGATATGGATGGGGAAAGCCGGTTTACCGCGGCAAAAAAACTCCTTGTGTCTTTTGCGGAAAAACGCTCCTCTGATGCCATAGGACTGGCGGCGGTGGGAAATGATGCGGCCCTCCTGGTTCCGCCGACCACCGACAGGGAGGTTCTTTATTCCCGTTTGGAGGATCTTCAGATTGCCGAACTTGGGGATGGTACGGCGCTTGGCCTGGGCCTTGCCGTTGCAGGGTTTCACCTGGGAAATTCTTCCGCTCCCCGCAGGGCTGCGGTCCTTATCACCGACGGCGAAAACAACGCCGGGTCGATACACCCTGAAACTGCCGCAGAGTCCCTCAGGGATTTGGGGGTTTCCCTTTGGGTTATCGGGGTGGGGTCCAGCGGAGAAGTTCCCCTTGATTATGTGGACCCCGCTACGAGGATGCGCCGCACCGGAACGTTTGAATCCCGCTTTAACAGCGAAAGCTTTTTGGAAATCAGCAGAGCGGGCGGCGGAACGTATATTCAGGCCCCCCATGCCGATGCCCTTGCCGCGGCGTTTGCCAGCCTTGACGAAGGGGAAATGGTCATCCGCCGGTCGGGGATTATTACCCATACCCGGTCATGCCGGATTCCTTTTATGCTTTGTGCTATCGCTTTCCTTCTAGTAGTCAGATTTGTAAAAAAATATTTTCTGGGGGCTTGGGTATGAACGGCCTTTCCTTTGAGTACCCCTGGGTTTTAATGGGGTTCTTTTTGTTTATCCCGCTGATTCTCTTTTGGGTTCTGCGCTCCCGGTTTTTTGCTCCGGCGATATTACGGGGCCGCTCCAACGGCAGACGGTATTTTTTATCAAATTTATTTTTCTGGATATTCCTTGCCTGCTGCATTATTGCCCTGGCCGGGCCCCGCTGGGGAAAAACGTTAAGCAAACCGGAATACCGGCGGGGGCTTGATGCAGTTTTCGCCGTGGATGTATCCCGCAGTATGGAAGTTGAGGATGTTTCCCCTCCGCAAAGTACCCGGCTGGAACGGGGCCTTGTCATTGCACGGGAAATTGTTTCCGCTGCTCCGGAGATCCGTTTTGGCGCGGCCATCGGCAAGGGGAAAGGATTGGCTGCCGTTCCCCTCACCTGGGATACTGAGGCGGTGTTGAGTTTTCTTGAAGGCTTGAGCGGCTCATCCATCACCGGAAGGGGAACCGATCTGGAGTCCCTTCTTGACGCCGCAGGAAAGGCGTTTCAGAATTCTTCTCAGGCAAAACGGGTGATCATTTTAATTACCGATGGTGAAGCGCTCAGCGGCTCTTTGCGGGATGCCCTGGAACGGAGGGCAGGGGAAGGCGCCGCCGTTGTGGCGCTGGCTGTGGGCAGTGATGAAGGCGGGCCTGTACCGAAAGATCCTGAACAGGACGGTGATGAAATTATCAGCCGCAGGAACAGCGCCGCCCTGCGGTATGCTGCGGAACGGACCGGGGGGCTCTATGTGGACGGAAACGGGGATCGGGCCGGGCAGACTGCGGCGCAGATTACCACATACCTTACCTCCCTTGCACCGGAATCTGAAAGTCCCGGCCGGCAGCGTGAGATGCAGCCCCGGTGGCAGCTTTTTATCCTGGCGGCAATTCCGGCCTTTGGGGCGTCCAGGCTCTGCCTTCTCCGCCGCTCAAAGAACGGTACAGGGGCGGGACAATGAAAAACAAAATACAACGCGGCGTATCGATCTCATGTTATTGTTTGCTCATTTTTGTTTTTTGTTCCTGCGCAAAAATTCCCGGAACGCTTTTCATCATGGAGGGGAATTTTTTTAATTCACGGGAGATGTACACCGAGGCGGCGGCATCGTATTTTAAGGCGCTGGAATACGATGAAGCCGCCCCCTATGCCGAATACGGCCTTGGATCGGTGTATACTGCGCTTGATGAGCGGAAGCCGGCGCTGGAACGTTTTGCCGCAGCGGGGAAAATTCTGGCAACGCTTCCCGCGGGCGAACATCGTGAACTCCGGTACCGCATACCCTACAATACCGGGGTCGTCCTTTTTGGTGAGGAAGATTTTGCCGCCGCCGCCGCCGCATTCAGGGCGGCGCTGGAAACAGATCCGGGCCGGATCGAAGCAAAGCGCAATCTGGAACTGAGCCTTCTCGCCCTTGCCCGGGAAAAACCTGACGGCAGCCAGGTGACCAGGGACGACGATCCGGGTGAAGCGCAGAAAGCGCTTTTTGAATATCTACGAATGAGGGAACAAAATCAATGGAGGAGCCGCGAATGGACAGAAGAATCACCCGCCGCAGGACCGGACTATTAACAAAGAAAAAGATATACATTCCTCTTTCCTTTTTCGCCTTCTGCGCCTTCGCCGCGGTTTTGCCGTTTTCTGCGGCGGCGCAGGAACCGCGGGTTGTGGTTCAGTTTGAACAGGGGGGCCTTGTTACCGGTTCCCCGTGGACTCTTGCCTTCCTTGTGGATCACGGCGTCCCCGCAGAAGTGGAAGTCAGGCCTCCTCCCATTCCTGCGGCCCTTACCCAGGACCGGCTTCTCCGGGAACTGCGGCTTGTAAAGGGTGACGGCGCAGACTACGAGTGCTGGACCGCGGTAGAATATTCGTTTTTCCTTTCACAGGCAGGAACAATTACCCTGGGCCCCTTTGCAATTCAAACTCCGGCAGGCGCCGCCGTTACTTCCCCCGTTACGATCACCGTTACCGGGGCCGCAGGGAAGGAAGCATTTCACCCGAAATTGGCCTGGGAGAAGGCGCCGCCCCGCCTGACGGTGGGGGAATCCGCCGTTTTTGACCTCAAAATGACCGGTTGGCCCAAAGACCGCCCGGCCCCTCCGCCGGCCTTTTTTCTCCCTGCGCCGCCTAAGGGGGTAATTCTTGAAGCCGTTCCGGGGATTCGGGATGGAGCGGCGCTCCGCCTGCACCTTATCCCCCTGGAAGCCGGGCTTTTTACCCTTCCCCCAAGGCGGCTTACCTACGGGGAAATTGTCCTTGAGATACCGGCCCTTAATATTTTGATAATGAGGCGTTGACCCGCAAACCGCGTGAGCGGTGACTGCCAAAATTTCCTTAAAAAGCAACGCCTGAGGCGTTGAGTTTTCACTTGAAAAGAGGTATCATTTAGATATGGATTTTGGGGACATTCTCGAACAATGGGATAAACAAGCCGCTTCTCAGGCAAAAAAGACACCTCCAAAGGAAACGGGCGAAAATCCTTCCCCGCAGGATACTGTGGAGGAAAAAAAGGTGAATCCCCAGGATGCCTGGATGCGGATAAACGGCGTTTTTGACAAGGATGCGGGAAGCGGGATGGAAAGTGTGATTATGGAAGGCCGTGATCACTCAGGAGAATTCTCGCCGCGTGACGCCGCACAACGGCGCAGACGGCTCCTTGCAAAAAAGCCCGATGCGGTATTAGACCTTCACGGCCTTACCAGGGATGACGCCTGGGATGCACTGGAGATTTTCTTTAATGACGGCAAGCGGCAGGGGTTTGACAAGCTGCTGGTTATCCATGGAAAGGGGAATCACACCTCAGGCGAGGCGATATTGGCCCGCGCCGTCAGGGACTATATTGAACGATGCCCTTTTGCCGGAGAAAGCGGTCATGGGGACGCTGCTTCCGGGGGAAGCGGGGCAACCTGGGTTTTGCTGAAAGATTACCGTTCGCGATAAATAATACGGCCGCGGCTTAAATCGTAGGGGGAAAGGGCAATCCGGACCCGGTCGCCGGGAACGATACGGATATAATGCTTGCGCATTTTGCCGGAAAGGTGGGCAAGTATAAGGTGTCCGTTCTGATTATCCAGTTCTACCCGGAACATGGTATTGGGAAGCGCTTCCCGGACTACCCCTTCTACTTCAATCGCTTCTTCTTTTGCCACATATACTCCTTTCTACAGTATGGTATCCTTAAGCGCCCCTGCGTGTCTAGTACGCTTTTTATTGCGCTTGCCTATATCAATGCAGTTGAATACAATGATGTGGAGGAAGTTTGATGAAGCAGATCCTAGTCATTGATGAATCGCCGCTGTTCCGTGAATACCTCAGGATCAAACTCACCGAGAATGATATCGAGGTGAATATCGCCGTCAACGCACTGGACGGTATATCAAAAATGCGGAATTTACTCCCGGATTTGATAATTATGGATTATCACCTCAAAGGCCAGGGGTATCTTGAGGTACTTCAGGCAAAACGGGCCAGCCCCAATACGATAAAAATCCCCGTGATTGTTTTGGCCCAGCGTATCGATCAAAAAAAAATAATTGAGCTTGTGCCGTATAACGTCAAAAAAGTATTCACCAAACCGGTAAAAATTGATGCGCTCTTTGTTACCCTTCAGGAGCTCCTCGGCGTACCGTTCAGCATTGATGAAAGTCCCGGTATAGTGGAAGTGCACGTCAACGACGACATCATTTTTATTGAAATTGCCCAGGGGCTTAACCGGGACAAACTGGATCTTCTCCGCTTTAAAATTGCCGAGCTTATCGACCTTTACGAGATAAAGATTCCCAAGGTAATTGTGATGCTAAGCGACATCAAGCTGGGGTTTGCCGACGCGCCGAATATGCAGAAACTCCTTGAGGTGGTGATGCAGGCGTCCCGCGCCAGGCGGCGTTTTATCAGGGTTTTGACCAGGGACGATTTTGTCAGGCAGTACATTGAAGGCCAGAATGAGTATGAAGAGATCGAGGTCGTTTCCAATCTGCAGTATGCCATGGACGGGCTGCTCTCGGAACTGGACAAGTCTATGCAGTATGCGGAAAAAAAGGCCGAGATAATCGGGGACAGGGTTCTTGCTTCGGCTCAGGCGGCGGAAGGCGAATCCATGCAGCTCCGTTTTGATGCGGAGTCAAGGCCGAAAAAACTCGATATGGAAACTATCCGGGAGTCGGTTCAGAATCTTAAAATTGCCGCAGTGGATGATGATTTTGTCATACAGGAACTTCTTAAAAATACCTTTTTAAAAACCGGCGCCGACGTAAAGGTGTATTCTGACGGCGGAGAATTTCTTGAGGCTGTCAAAAAGGAAACATTCGATCTTGTGTTCCTTGATCTGATAATGCCCAATGTGGATGGTTTTGCGGTTCTTAATGCCCTGCGGACCCAAGACAGCCGGCCTCCGGTTATCGTTCTTTCCGCCGTAACCCAGCGGGATACGGTGATCCGGACGTTCCAGATGGGGATAAAAAGCTATCTTACCAAACCGCTCAAGCCGGATGATATTTTTAAAAAAGCCATGGAAATCCTAAAGCCGGATTTTTAGGCTCTGTATAGCCAGGAGCCCGTCGGGATGGAAATAGAACAAAAATATTCAAGCCCCTTTTACCGCCTCTTTGCCGAATCGTCGGTTGCAATGGTCGTTATGGATTCCCACGGGGCGGTTCTTACTGCCAACCGGCGCTTTAATCAGCTTATCAAATCACTGGATATCAGCGGTATTGTACTTGATGAAAAAGGTCAGCCCCGGTCGATGCGGGAATTTCTTGACCTCCGTGATGATTCCCGTTTTGATGCGTTCTTTTTCAAGCCGCTGCGGGGTATTCCCGGAGAACTTGTTTTTGATACTCCCGTCCACCGGGAAATTGACAATCCGGAAAATATCCGCTGGTTTAAAGTTCACGCATGGCTTATCGAAAAAAACGAGGACGCTATATCCGCTATCCAGGGGCCGTTTATCGGCCTCATTGTGGAAGATCAGACCCAGGCAAAGGAAAAGGCGCAGCAGCTTCTTGCCGACAGGAATGTCGCCGAAAAGGCGATGGAGGCAAAGAGCCGGTTTTTGGCAAACATGAGCCACGAGATACGGACGCCGATTCAGACGATCATCGGCATGGTGGAGCTTTTGCAGGACACCGGCCTGGATCGGGAGCAGGCTGAATATTCGGGGCAGGTTAAATTTTCCGCCGAGGTGCTCCTGTCCCTGATCAATGACATTCTGGATTATTCAAAAATCGAAGCGGGGAAGATGGACCTGGAACACATCGACTTTGATCTGGAAGAGACCATTGAGCAGGCGGTGGAGATGATAGCCCTGGAAGCCCACCGGAAGGCGCTGGAGATTGCCCTGGATATTCCGCCGGAAGCAAATATTATTGTCAGGGGAGACCCGAATAAATTCCGTCAGGTGGTAATCAACCTGACAAAAAATGCGGTGAAGTTTACCAAAGAGGGGAGCGTGACGATCACCGCACGGATTAAAGATCACAAGCTGATAACCGTATCGGTGGCGGATACCGGCATAGGGGTGAGCGAAGAAAACCGGAGCCGGCTTTTTTCGACGTTTATGCAGGCCGATGCATCAACCACCCGGCGTTTCGGCGGTACAGGGCTGGGGCTTGCCATTTCACGTGACCTTGTGGAATTGATGCTTGGGTCTATCGAGATGACGCCAAACGAAGGCGGCGGATCGGTTTTTAGTTTTACTATTCCCCTTGAAGTATCGGACGTACTTCCTGTCCCGGCAAGTCCGGTTACCGCCGGCAAAAAATTACGGATACTGGTAGTGGATGATCGTCCTGAAACACGGCGGATAATCATTTCACGCCTGAAAGATATCGGGTTTACCGATATCAATGCGGCTCCGTCGGGGGAGATGGCCCTTGCCGAAATGCGGATTGCCGCCTACAAAAAACGGCCCTATGAACTTTGTTTTATAGATTCGATTATGCCCGTTATGGACGGCTGGCGGCTTGCTGCGGAAATTCACAACGACGACGCAATCAGCAGTACGGCGCTTATTCTGATGGTCCCCCACGGTATGCTTGGCGCGGATACAAAGATGACCCTTCTCAAGTGGTTTAAGGCGTATATCAATAAACCAATCCGGCAGCGGAATTTGGCGGACACCATCAACATGGCCCTGGATGAATCTACCGCAGAACTTGAGGAGCTGCTGCCGGATGATGCCGAAAATGAAGGCGCCGATTTTGCCGGCGCCAAAGCTGCAAACGATCCCGCGCCGCAGGGCAATGCGCCCAAACCCCTGATCCTGATCGTAGAGGATCATCCGGTCAATCAAAAACTCTTTGCCCTGATCATGGAAAAAATCGGCTATCCTTCGATCCTTGCCGATGACGGCCTTGAGGCGCTGGACAAAGCCGCGGCAAATCCGGTGGCCCTGATTTTTATGGATATTCAGATGCCCCGCATGAACGGGTACGAGGCGGTCGAAATTCTGCGCACGCGTGATTTTAAAAAGCCCGTTATTGCCGTTACTGCCAGCGCCCTGCAGGATGAGCGGGCCCGGTGTATGAAGGTCGGCTTTGACGACATTTTGATAAAGCCCTTTAAACGGCCTGATATCGAAATAATGCTCCGCAAATGGATCGGCGTCCGCCAGGATGGAGACCCGGCTGTAGCGCTGCCTGTTTCGGCGGATCACAGGCCTGCGTCGTCTCCGGATATTTTTGACCGGGCCGATCTCATGGAAACTTTTATGAATAATGCAGAGGCGGCAAAAGCCCTTTTGGGGAAGTACCTTGAAAGGACCGGTATTCAGATCGCCGCCATTCCTCCGCTTATTGAAAAGGAAGATTGGGAAAGCGCCCGCAGGGAAGCCCATACAATCAAGGGGAGCGCCCTTACCGTGGGAGGCAGGGAACTGGGCAGGGCCGCAGGCATCCTTGAACTTGCCTTAAGGGATGCGGATAAAAAGCGGGCCGGGGCCGCCATGCCTCCCGCCGTCGAAGCTTATACCCGTTTCAGGGCCGCAGTTGAAAAATACCTGGCGGAGGACTGATAATGAAATTTTCTTCCCTGCATACCCATACGCTTTTTTGCGACGGCCGTGACGATATGGAAACCATGTGCCGCAGGGCCCGGGAAAAGGGCCTTGCTTCCATCGGCTTTAGCGCCCACGCGCCGATTACCGGTAAGACCGGTATTGTTACCGACTGGCATTTGAAAGACAACCTGCTTGATGAATACATTGCTGCCGTTACCGCCGCCCGCAGGCGCTGGGAGGGGAAACTCCCCGTGTACCTGGGTCTGGAGGTAGATTATATCAAGGGGATGATGGGCCCTGCCGACAGGGACCTTCAAAACCGCGGCCTGGATTTTATCATCGGTTCGGTACACTACATTGTCCCTCCCAACGGCGCGCCGCCTTTTACGGTGGATGGCCCAATGGAAGAATTGGAACAGGGCCTGCGGGAAGGTTTCGGCGGGTCAGGCGCGGCCGTGCTGAACGCCTATTGGGACGCAGTCGGGGATATGATAGCCGCAGGAGGTTTTGATATTCTGGGCCACGCGGATATCGTCAAAAAAAACAACCGGGGGGATCGCTGGTTTAAGAGTGATGACGGCGTATGGCAAAGGCGGACGGCAGAAATTGCCCATGCAGCAGGCCGGGCCGCCGCAATCGCAGGAATAGCGGTTGAGATCAACACCGGCGGCCTTAACCGCAAAAAGACGGCGGACCCCTATCCATCGCTCCCCTTCCTGCGCTATTTTCGGGAAAACGCCGTCCCGGTAATTATCACCGCCGACGCTCACTGCGCTGAAGATTTGGACGGTCATTACGATACCGCCGTCGAACTACTGCTTGAAGCAGGCTACACGGAACACGTTCTTTTTGAAGGGAGACAGGATGGAAAAGCCCTCTGGACCACAGAAAACCTCCTCCCTCCACCCTCCTGACTCCTACCGGTTCCTCCGTTCTTCTGCGGTTTTGCATTCGATACACATCAGAGCGTAGGGGATGGCCTCCAGCCTGTTTTGCGGGATACGTTTGCCGCATTTTATGCAGAGCCCGTATTTTCCCTGCTGAATCCGCGTAAGGGCGGAATCGATCAACTTGAGGCGTTTCAGGTCCTGGGAGCCAAGCGCTTCAATCATTTTCCGATCAATATCATCAGATGCGATATCTGCAAGATCTTTGGGATCCATTCCTTCCATGATTTCTTTAAAATCAGCATTGCTGTTTATCAAATTTGTGATTATTTCGGTTTTAAGATCCGACAGGGATTTATCCATTTTTTCCACAAAGGTTTGCTCCATAACGGTCCCCCCTTTCTTCTTTGTTGCCATTATAATTAATCCCCCATTTTTTTGTGGTAGTTTCTTTTAATTGATGAAAGTCCCTTATGTTTCATTCGCAGGGCCTTCAATTCAACCTGCGCATACTACCGTAAGTTGGCACTTTTGTAAAGGGTTACGATCGGGTATAATCCGGAAAGGAGTGTCACATGGCAAAAAAAGTTGCAGTGCTGTTGGCCGAAGGTTTTGAGGAAGTTGAGGCAATTACCCCGATTGATTATCTGCGCAGGGCGGATATTGAAGTAACGGTCGCCGCCGCCGGTAATGAGCTGACTATAGCCGGTTCCCACAGTATACCGGTAAAAGCCGATGTACTGCTGTCGGATTTAGCCGGGTTGGGCGGCGCGTCCGCATCAGTAAATGCGGCTGCCTTTGATGCGGTTTTGATTCCCGGCGGCTTGAAAGGCGCCAAAAACATTGCATCTTCTGCGGAAGCGGGGGCTTTACTAAAGGATATGGCCGCCGCAGGTAAATGGGTGTGCGCTATCTGTGCGGCTCCTGCAGTGGTTCTTTATCCTTTGGGCCTTTTGGCAGGTAAACGTTTTACCTGTTACCCCGGCCTCGAAGAGGACGTGAAAGGGGCCACGTGGTCAAAGGACAGCGTGGTGGTTGATGCAAATGTCGGCGGAGGCGGCTTTATTACCAGCCGTGCGGCGGGAACGGCGGGGCTCTTTGCCATTGCGGTAATCGAGCAGCTGCTTTCCAAAGCCGACGCAAAAAAAATTGCCCAATCGGTATTGTTATAAAATAACTAACCACAAAGGACACAAAGGACAGAAGAAGAACTAACCGCAAAGTCGAATAAGTAAAAGAAGCAAGGAAATTCCCAACTCCTCATTCATCGTTCTTCCTTCCCTTTTTCGACTTCTTCGACTTTGCGGTTTTTCCTATTCCTTAGTGTTCCTTAGTGTCCTTCGTGGTTAAAATTCTTTCTGTCTTCAGGGTCGAAGCATTTTGGCGATAGGTTTTAGTTTTTTTTCTTCTATCCGGGTGCCGGGTACATCTAACACTTCGCGGGCGGTTTTGTTGCCAAGGCTTGCACATTCGGAGATTGATTTTCCGCGGACCCAGGCGGCAAGAAAGGCCGCGCAGAACGCGTCCCCCGCGCCGATATTATTCCGCGGCGTGACGGCAAATGTTTCTGCACGGTACACAGTTCCGCCGGCGATAATTGCGGCTCCCCGCCCGCCCATTTTTACGGCGATAATCGGGAAAATTTCCCCTTCGGTGATAATTTTAAAAATGGGATACACTTCCCGGACAATGAATTCTTCTTTTTCTTTTTCAGTCCGCAGCGGATCTTCCTCGGAAGTTTTTCTGATAGTATTGTAAAAGGCTATCGTTTCATCGGCATTCATAAAGAGGATGATAGGGTAGTTCCGGCTGTACTGCAGTATCTCCTCGGACTTTTGCCGGATCTGAAAAACCGACGCCGCGTCCAGCGCAATGGGGATTCCGTGTTTGTCTGCCAGTTCCAGGACCCTGCGCACCAGCGGCCTGCGTTCAAGCACGTACCCATCCAGGACCACCGCTTCCGCGCTGCTGATGGTATCCTCGCTGATGTCCTTTTCGGAAAGTTCCAGCGCCGAAGCGGGAGAGGCTGCAACCCGCGTTTCCCCATTGGGGCAGTTTAAAATGAAACAGATTCCGGTTTTTTCTTTTCCCTGAAAAAGTATCGGAGAAACTCCCGCATCAGTAAGTTCTTTTTCAAAAGTTCCCGCAAAATGATCTTTGCCGACACAGCCGGCAAATGCAGTTTTAATCCCCAAAAGTGATGCGATCTTGGCAACATTGGCGCTGCCGCCGCCGGAACTTACCACTGCATTTCCGCGCCCGGTAAGTTCCGCC
>JAISJS010000014.1 GCA_031261385.1 Treponema sp. | reverse complement strand
GCAAACCGGAAAACCCTGCTTTTTGAACTGAGCTTTTACCGGAAGCGGATCAACCTTGAATTGTACCACGCCCTGTCCGACGGGGTTGGGGCACTGCAGTTTCTCAAAACCATTATCTGTTACTATCTCCTGGAAAAGTACCGGGGAACTATTGACGGAAATACCCGCCTGGGGGATAACGACGCTTCCAATGAACAGCGAAGCGGGGATGCCTTTGATAAATACTATTCAAAGGAGAAACCCGTTAAAATTCCCAAGCTGCCCCATGCCTACCGCATCAAGGGTGAGCGCTTCCCCGAATCCCGGCTTGGGGTCATTGAGGGTCATATCTCCGCAGCGGCGCTACTGCAAAAAACCCATGAATATCATTCCACCATGGGGGAATTTCTCGCCGCCCTGCTTATCTGCTCCATCCACGAGGCAATGAAAATCCGGGATGAAAACCGGCCGGTCTCCCTCACCATCCCCGTGGATCTGCGGCGCTATTTTGCCACCCCCACGGCGCGAAACTTTTTCAGCACCATCAATGTGTCTCATGACTTTGCCGCCCAGGGAAGGGGATTTGAAGATGTGCTGGCCCAGGTACGGCTTTCGTTTAAGGCACAGTTGCTGCCCCAAAAAATTCATGAGCGGCTCAATTCCCTCAGTTCCCTGGAGCATACCCTGCCTATCATGGTAGTTCCCCTGGCGGTAAAAGCCCCGGTGTTAAAAACCGCAGCCGCTCAGGCGGAAAAGGATGACAGCGCCGCCTTTTCCAATATCGGAAAAATCACCATGCCCCCGGCCTTGGTTCCCCATATACGTTTGTTCAGCCTGTTTACCAGTACCAAGCGTCCCCATGTGAGTATCACTTCCTTTGAGGATACCCTGGTCATCAGTTTTTCCTCCCCCTTTGTGAGCAGTACTATTGCACGATCCTTTTTCCGTACCCTCAGCGGCTTTGGTTTGGATATAGAAATTGTGTCCAACAGTATCGAACCGGGGGGAGCGCAGCATGTTGTTCTGTCATAACTGTAAAGTCAAGGTTTCAGGCAGCCCCTGCCGCTGCCCCCTCTGCCAAGGGGAACTGTCCGGGGAAGCCGAACCGGCCAACAATGTTTTCCCGGAAATCCCCCTCCAGCCAGTTCCGGTTAAACGGCTCGTCAGCTTCATTGCCTTTGGCACCATCGCGGTGGCGGTCATATCCGTGGCCCTCAATATCGCCATCCCCACCGGAGGAATCTGGTGGTCCCTTTTCGTGATCGCCGGTCTTGGCAGCCTCTGGCTTTCCTTTCTGGTCATCAATAACCAGTGGTGGAATATCCCAAAAATAATTTTTCTGCAGCTCCTGGTACTATCGGCGCTGGTTCTCCTCTGGGACGTGTTCACGGGGTTTTATAAATGGTCCCTGAACTTTGTCATCCCCACCCTCTTTAGCTGTTCCATGCCCGCCCTGGCGGTATTTGCCAAGGTCCGCAGGCTGAAGGTGGAGGATTACATAATCTTTTTAGGCATCATCAGTGTGATCAGTATTTTTTCCCTGTTCCTGATCCTGTTCCGGGTGGTAACCATTGTATACCCCGCAGTAATCTGCTTTGCCCTTTCCCTGATCTCCCTGGCTTTTCTTTTAGTCTTTGAAGGCAAATCCCTCTGGGAAGAATTACAGCGGCGGATGCATGTGTAGGGAAATGAAATATGGACAAAACACCCTGTATATTCATTGTTTTATTAATGTGTATTCTCAATACCGGATTATCCTATGCCGAAGATACCATTGTTCCGTTTGATAAAAAAATAGCCCTGAATCTTTCGGGAAAATATAATATGGGGATTTTTCAACAACAATCAGCAGACTATAGAGCAGACACACCCTGGAAGATTGGGTTGGGCCTTAGGTACAAAAATCTTGCCGCACAACTGTTTATTCCTGTATCCTTCAATATCGACGACTCATTTGATGCGGCGTTAAATTGCTACCTTAAAAAAATGTATTATGAAACATTTATTAAACGATATAAAAACTTCTACGACGAAGATGACGAAACGACCGAACATGGAAATGTCGGATTAGATATACTGAGCGGCGGAATACTGGCAGGCTGGATACATAATTATAAAAACCATTCACTCCGTTCGGTATTTACGCTGTCTGAAAACCAAACAGCCTCAAACGGCAGTTTTCTCTATGGGTTTGGGGTGTTTTACACGTCGATATATTCAGAGAACGAAACCATGCCGCGCTATAATGAGCGGCAGCATATTGTATATTTTGGACCAACCATGGGGTATTCGTATACATGGACGCTGCCGCACGACCTGTTTTTGAATATCGGCGTCAATGGCGGCGCAAACTTAGGAATAACTATAAACGATCCGAAAATACTATTTATCCCCCAAATAAATCCTAAAATTACCTTCGGGCATCACCATGCTTCATGGTCAATCAATGCGGTAATGGGTAGCAATACATCGGTGCTGTTATGGGACAAAGACAATTTTGATACATTAGTCCCCGCTACAATGAGCCTGACATTCTCAAAGCGTTTCTAAGGCCCACAAAAAAACCCGCAGCCGCCCCCGTTAGGAACCGCTGCGGGTAAAATCGTCTTTACGCCGTTACTAATTGTGCGCGTGTCCCGCGTAGTGAATGTGCCAGTACTCATGCTGGGCGTGTTCGCTGCCCATCAAAGCTTCCCATTCCTTCATCACCGGGTTCTTCTCCACGCTGTTAAGCGGGTA